>NZ_WHJF01000174.1:0-7551 GCF_011682185.1 Massilia genomosp. 1 | reverse complement strand
GCTTTGGGGCGGCGCGCTATGGTCGCCTTCCTACTTTGCCGGTAGCTGCGGCGGTGCGCCTATCGCCGTTATCCGGCAGTACATCGAACAGCAGCAGACGCCGCACTAGACGCACCAAACCGGACGGTTGCGCCGTCCGCGCTCTTGACCCCGCCCTGAAGGGCGAGGTTTGCCGCGCAACCGATCAACCCGTACTGAGCAATCCGAGCCCATGCCTGTTCCACCGATTCGCCTCAGCCCCGGCTTCATCGCCGATCCGGATGCCCTGTTCGCCGCCCTCAAGACCGGCGTGGCCTGGGACGAGCGCATGAAGGCGCGCAAGACGGCCAGTTTCGGCGTCAGCTATGACTATGCGCAGATCGCCTACCAGGAGGTGCCGATGCCGGCGCTGCTCGACGCCCTGTGCGCGCGCCTCGAAGGCGAACTCGGTTTCCGGCCGAACAACTGCCTGTTGAACTACTACCCTGACGGCGCCTCGTCGATGGGTTTTCATTCCGATGACACCGATGGCCTGGCCGACGGCACCGGCGTGGCCATCATTTCGCTCGGCAGCGAGCGCGCGATTGCCTACCGCAGCAAGCTGGACGCCGCGCTGCGGGTCGACTATCCGCTGCCGAACGGCTCGCTGCTGTACATGTCGGGGCAAGTGCAGCACGACTGGCTGCACGCGATTCCAAAAGACCCGCATGCCGGAGAACGCATCAGCCTGACCTTCCGCGCGATCCGGCGCCAGGGTGCGCCTGGCTGAATCGAACAGAAAACCGCCATCAATCCACTACCTCTTCAGAGTCAGCGCGGCGCACCCGGCCCGGGCAGCACGCCAATGCGCAGCTGCCCGCCGTTCTTGCCTTCCTCGCCCTCCTGCGGCGGGATGAACATATCGTGCGGATAGACAAACGTCCAGTCCGCATACCTCCCCTTGCCGCGAAAGCTGCTGTCGTGATCGTCGAAATTGTCGACCTTCATCGGCGCGCGCCGCGACAGCGAATGCACGCCCACGATGCGCCCTTCCACCCGGATCAAACCCCAATCGGCCTTGCCGGTGAGCGGGTCCGGGTACAGGCGCCGCAAGTGACGCTTTGCGTTGGGAAAGCGCGGGTCCTTGACCAGGTCCTGCAAGGTCAATGGATACATCTGCGGGCCGGCGGCGGCGCTGCCGTGATAGCGCGCGATGGCGGCGCGAAATTCGTGGCCGATGAACAGCAGCTCGCGCTCCTTGTCGCGCCGTACCGAGGTCGAATACAGCTCGCTGGCGATCGTGCTGCCGATGCCCATGAAGGCG
Organism: Massilia genomosp. 1; assembly: GCF_011682185.1. NCBI lineage: Bacteria > Pseudomonadati > Pseudomonadota > Betaproteobacteria > Burkholderiales > Oxalobacteraceae > Massilia > Massilia genomosp. 1. The sequence continues at coordinate 6,269 of NZ_WHJF01000174.1, read as the reverse complement.
ACCAGCAGCAGGGTCCAGATATAGGCAAAGCCGGCCTCGGTCCTCGACGCTGCCGATGGATGGTTTTTTGAGTCATCGGGAACCCCAAGACCGTCATTCCCGCGAAGGCGGGAACCCCATTTCGTACCGCAGCTACGGGCGGCTCCAGGAAATGGGATTGCCGCCTTCGCGGGAATGACGGCTCTTGAGTCAGCGGCCTTGCCCGCAATCGCGACATCACAGCTGTTCATACGGCACGCCCTCGCGCGTCTTGCCGCGCGCGCCGCTGCGGATGTCGGCCACGCCCGGCTTGTCCGGATCGCTGGAGGCCACCGGCTGCCACGTCACGCTCGATTCGGTGACCGGGTCGACCGGCACCGAGCGAAAATACTTGTGCGTCACCAGCTCCCCCAGCGAGGATGGATAGACGCCCTTGTCGCCATAAAATCTGTCGATCCCGAGGCGCAGCACGTGCAGGTTTTCCTTGAGCGCGACTTCCTTCGACTTGTCGACCGAACCGAAATAGCGCGGCACGGCGATGGTCAGGAGGGTCGCGATGATCGCCATCACCACCAGCAATTCGACCAGCGTGAATCCACAGCCTTGTGTTCTCATTCGCATTGACGGCACCTCACCATTGTTTGTGCGGCACGCCGTTCAATCCCACGGCGGCCGAGCGCGAACTGACGTCGAACACATCCTCGCCCTCGCTCGGGTTATCCGGCGGCGAGGCATACGCGCGCTTGGCCCAGGTATCGGCGGCGCGCGCCTGGTCCGGGGCGGCAAACGGATCGCGCGGCAGGCGCCGCAGAAAATACATGTTCTTCTTGGCGGGACTGAGCTGGTCGGGCACGCCCTCGACCAGTTCTTCCAGCTTTTTCGGATAGCCCGAGTCGCCCGAGGCGATCTTGATGCGGCCAAGGTCGGCCGCCTTCTTGTACGCTTCGAGCCCTTCGCGGATCTCGATCAGGGCGCTGCGCAGGCTGCGCTCCTTTTCGCGCTGCACCGCCACCTGCGCCATCGGCACCGCCACCACCGCCAGCGTTCCCATGATCGCCAGCGTGATCATCAGCTCGATGAAGGTGAAGCCGCGCGCCGTCACTGGATCACCTTGCGCGGCGCATCGGCGCCGGGGGGTTTTGCGTTGCCGTTGCCGTTGCCGGTGGCGCTGTCATTGGCGCTGTCGCTGCTTGCCGGCTGCGGCGGCGCGCCATCGTTGCCGGTCATGGCCGACGGCGCCGGCGGCGGCGCTTCCACCGGCTGCGCCTGCGGCGCTCCCGCGGCGGCGCCCCCAGCGCCCGGACCGGGCCCGTAACCGCCCACATTCGATTCGGTGCCGGAATCGAACTGCGCGGTCGTCAGGTCGGGCCGGCGCATCCCGCGCAAGATGCGCGGCGTGATCGACAGCACGATCTCGCTGCGCGAGGTATCGTCCTTGTGGCTGCCGAACAGGCGCTTGAGCACCGGCAGTTCGCCCAGGCCCGGCAGCTTGTCGGCGCTGCGCCGGTCCTCGTCGCTGATCAGGCCGGCCAGCACCTGGGTCTCGCCATCCCTCAGGCGCAGCACCGTGCCGGCGCTGCGCGTGCCGATCTGGTACGCCTGCGTGCCCGACTTGCTGATCACTTCCTTGACCACGTTGCTCACTTCCAGATTGATCTTGATCGCCACTTCGTCGTCGAGGTGTACATTCGGCTCGACGTCGAGCTTGAGGCCGACGTCGACATAGTTCACGCTGTCGGAGCTCACGCCGTTGTTGGTGGTGACGGTGATGACCGGCACCCGGTCGCCGATCAGCACCTTGGCCTTTTCCTTGTTGCGCACGCGGATGCGCGGATTGGCCAGGATGTTGCTGTCGCTGTCGACCTGGTTGGCGCTGATGGTGGCGCTGCCGACGGCGAAGTTGATGCGCCCGCGATTGATGCCTCCCAGGTCGGCCAGCGTGAGCGGTTTCAGGCTCTCGCCCACACTGGCCAGGCTCAGGGTGGCCTTGTCGGGCCAGCGCACGCCCAGCTCCATCAGGCGCGTGCGCTTGACTTCCAGCACCTCGACTTCGAGCATCACTTCCGGGTCGGCCATGTCCTGCATGGCGATGATGCGTTCGGCCATGCGGATCATGTCGGGCGTGTCGCGCATCATGATGATGCCGAGCCGGTCGTCGGTCACGATGTCCTTGGCCTTGAGCAGGGTCTTGATCGAAAACGAGACCGTCTTGGCGTCGGCATTGGTCAGGTAAAAACTGCGCACCACCAGCTGCTGGTAATCCTTCACCTTTTGCGCCGTGTTCGGATAGATGGTGATGGCGCGCTCGCCCGTCACCGTCTGTTCGAGCTGGTTGGCCGAGAGCAGCATGCGGATCGCTTCTTCCAGGCTGGTATTGCGCACCGAGATGGTGGTGCGGATGGCCGGGTCCACATCGCGGTCGAACACGAAGTTCAGGCCCGACACCTTGCCCAGGAAGTCGAACACCGAGCGCACCGGCGCGTCGCGAAAGTCCAGGGTCACGGGCTTTTTGTAAGCGGCGGCCAGCTTGCCGCCGCCGGCGTGCTTTTTGGCCTGTTCGTCGGCGATGCGGCTCCTGAGCGCCAGCGCGTCGCGCTGGTTGGGGCGCTCCTGCAGCACCACGCGCAGCGCTTCCAGGGCTTGCGCCAGGTCGGCCTCGCCGGCGCGCCGCCACGACGCTTCGGCGCCGGCCACCATCTCCTTGTGGCGCTGTTCCTGCGCGCCCGCCTGCACGCCTTGCCGCGCGACCGCATTGGCCGGGTCGATCGCCAGCACCCGGGCCGAGAGCTTGTCGGCCTCGGCAAAATTGCCCTGGCCGCGCAAATGGTCGGCGTGCGCATTGAGGGCATTGACGATGCTGGCCTTGCGGTTCAACAGGCCAATCCGGTACTCCGCGTTGCCGGGGTCCTGGCGCACGGCTTGTTCGAGCTTGGCCAGGCCTTGCTCGACTTGTCCCTGCTCGATCAGGGCCTTGCCTTCCTTGAAGGTTTGCGGGCCGGCGCAGGCGGCGAGCGCGGCGGACAAAGCCAGCATGCGCAAGGTGGTACCAGTCAGTGTGCGATTCAATTCATCTCCCCTACTGCGAGTGTTTGTTTCTTCTGGAGCGGCAGGTACGTGAACGTCAGCGTGTCCGTTTCGGCGCTGTCGAAGGTGTAGCTGTCGTCGATCTTGTCGCCCACGTAGGCAACCACGTTGCGTTCCTCGACCTGTAAAAAGTAGGCCTGCTTGCCGTCATCAAGAAAGCGCCCCAGCAGGCGGATCGGCAGTTCCGGTGCGCCGCCGGCGCTGGCCGCCGCCCTGGCATGCACCGGCTTGGTGACGGCGCTGTCGGCCGGCCTGGCCGGCGCCGCCTCCGTCAGCGGCGCCGGCCCTTGCCAGTTCTGGCGCGCAAAGGCGTTGCCCAGTTCCTCGTCCTGCGCGCGCGGGCGAATGTCCAGCGCCGGCGCTTCGCTTTCCTGCGCTGCCGCCCGCACTACCACCAGCGGCGCCGGGGCGATGGTGCGCGCCTGGGCCGGGGCGATGATGTCGGTATCGTCGTCGGGGGCGAAATAGCAGGCCAGCAGCGTCACGCCCAACGCCACCGCCATCGTCATCTTTTTCATCGGCGTCCTCCTTTTGCTGCGGCCTTCCTGACCAGCAGGTTGAAATGCACGCGCGCTTCGACCTCGCCGGTGTCGATCTGCTCGCGCTTGAATGTGACGGAATCGAGGGTCAGGGACGGCATGTCGCGCAAGGCGCCGACGATGAAGGCTTGCACCCTGGCGTAATCGGCCTTGATCGGCAAGGTGATCTGGTAGCGCAGAAAGGCGGCGCCGTCTTCGGCCTGCGCCTTGTAATCGGCCTTGGCCAGCGCCACGCCATTCTTGGAGGCGACGTCGACCAGTTGCTTGAGCAGGTCGGGAATCGTTTCATGGGCCGGCAGCCAGGCGTAGAAGGCGGCCACGCGGCGCGCGCCGTCCGGCAGCGCCACCCGTTGCTGCGCCGGTTTGACCGAGCGCGCAGCGGCGATCCGCTGCGCCAACTGGTGCTGGCGCGCTTCGAGGCGCTGCGACTGCCACCCGCACGCGGCGGCAAGCGCCAGCGCGCAGGCGCCGACGGCGGCGCCCCAGCCCAGGCGGGCGCCGTGGCGGCGCGCTTCCCAGGCGATGCGCGCGGCCAGCATCGAGGGCGCCCCCGCCCGCTGTGCGGCGCTGGCGATTTTCAGTCCTGCCATTGCGCCTCCAGTTGAAAACGGTACGGCCGGTTGGCCGCCGCGCCGTTCAATTCATGCTTGACCAGGTACACGGAAGTGAACAGGGCCTGCTCGTTGAGGTAGGCGACGTAGTTCATCATGTCGCCCGCAGTTTCGGCTTCGGCCGCGATCTTCAGCCCGCCGGCGGCGCTGCCGCCTTTTGCACCGTCTTCCGGTTTGCTGTTCAAGTCCATGCCGAGCAGCGCAACGTGGATATCAAGCGGCGCCTGCACCGTGTTGACCAGGCGCGTCACCGGCAAGTTCAATTGGCGCACGGCGTCGCCGATGATGGCCAGCTGGCGGTCCTGTGCGCGCTGGTCGGCTTCCGACAGGTACACCTGCGGCGCTTCGCGCGGGGCCAACTGCGCCAGCTGCGCTTCCAGTGCGCCGGCCTGGCGCGCCTGCACCACCCAGTCCACGCCGGCCACGCCAAGGGCCAGCAGGCCGCCGGCCAGCAAGGCCAGGCGCCAGCCCCTGGGCGCTGGCGCGCCCCGCACAAAATTGAGTTGGGTCAGCGCCATGCTCAGCACCTCATCATGGCCACGGCGGCGTAGCCGGGCGCCGGGGCCGGCGGCAGCTTGACCATGTCGAACTGTTCGGGCAGCGCCTGGAGCGCCGGCCGCTCGTCCAGGGTCACCAGCGCCACCTGCGCGATTTCGCCCAGCTCGGGCGCGCGCAGGGTCCAGCGCTGCCAGGCTTGCGGCAGTTCGCTTTCCCACGGGCCGCGCAGGGCTTGCGCCTGCACCGCGTGAATGCGGCCGTTGGCGGCGGCGGCCAGCACCAGGCGGCCCGGTTCGACCAGCGCAAAGGCGCGCGGGGCGCTTGAGGCGATGGCGCGCCAGGTGATCGACAGCACCGACTCGATCGCCATGCACGGGTGGCCGCACTCGCGCGCCACCTCTTGCAGGCCTTGCAGGAAGTCGCGTTCGATGGCGCAGGCCAGGCGTGGCTGGCCGTACGGCGCGTCGTCGCACACGATCTCCCAGGTGCGCGCGGCGTCGCCGTAGATGCCGATGAACTGGGCTTGCTGGAAGCGTTGCGCGGAGCCCTGGTGCAGCAGGGCGTCGCTCCACGGGATCATGGCCAGCTGGCACCAGCGCGTGGTCAGGGCGACCGACACCGGCACCCCCTTCAGGGTGACGCCGGCGGTGCGCAGGTAGGCGCCGAAGGCGGCCAGCGCGCCATCCCATTTGCCGTCGGCCTGGTCGAGGGGAATCCGTACTTCGCTGTGGGCGACGATGCGCTTGCCGCTGCGGACCACGGCGGTGAGCAGGTCGGGGGCGAGCGAGACGCACACGGTGCGGCTTGAGAAGAGTTCAGTAAGTGACACGGTTTAGCTCCATCAATGTGGTTTCTCCCTGGCGCACCAGGTCCAGCGCGGCCTCGCGCACCAGGCGAATGCCGGCGCGCGAGGCTTCTTCCTTCATGCGGCTGACCGGCGCGCGGGTGGTGATCATTTCGCGCATGGCGTCGTTGAGCATCAACACTTCGGCCACCGCCTTGCGGCCCTTGTAGCCGGTGCCGCGGCAGTGGCCGCAGCCGGCGCCCGCCTTGAAGCGCCAGCCGGCCACCTGTTCAGGCGCCAGGCCGCTGTCGCGCAGTTCGTCCGGATCGGGCGGGACCGGCACCGCGCAGTGTTCGCAGTTCAGGCGCAGCAGGCGCTGCGCCACGATGCCGTTCAGGGCGGCGGCGAAGCTGTAGGCGTCCACGCCCATGTGCAAGAAGCGCCCGACGACATCGAACACGTTGTTCGCGTGCAGGGTGGTAAACACCAGGTGGCCGGTGAGCGCGGCCTGCACCGCGATCTGCGCGGTTTCGTCGTCGCGGATTTCGCCGATCATGATCTTGTCGGGGTCGTGCCGCAGGATCGAGCGCAGGCCGCGCGCGAAGGTCAGGCCCTTTTTTTCGTTGACGGGAATTTGCAGCACGCGCGGCAGGCGGTATTCGACCGGGTCTTCGATGGTGACGATCTTGTCGCGCCCCGTGTTGATCTCGGTGATGGCCGCGTACAGGGTGGTGGTCTTGCCCGCGCCGGTCGGCCCGGTCACCAGCAGCATGC
>NZ_WHJF01000173.1:0-7701 GCF_011682185.1 Massilia genomosp. 1 | reverse complement strand
ATGTCGCGCACCACAATGCCAATCCGAAGCCATTTATTTGGACAGCAACTGCGCGCGATATCCTGCAAAAGGTAATTCGCGCCAACAGCCGCTTAAGCGGCAAACAGAATGCAACACTACACTAGCGACAAGATCAGCCGGCGCGCGTTTGCGGGCCTGGCGGCCGGCGCAGTGTTGCTGCCATCGACATCCCATAGTACGCCACGACCGATGCCGCGAACCTTGCTCAAACCTCCCCGCCTGCGCGCCGGCGACCTGATCGGCCTGGTGGCTCCTGGCGGACGCATCAATGACGACGCCATCGCCTACGCGGTGGCGCGCATCGAAGCGCTGGGTTTCCACGCCAGGCTGGCCAAGAACCTGCGCGCCGTGCATGGCGGCTACGCCGGCGCGGTGCAGCAGCGCGTCGACGACCTGCACGCCATGTTCAGCGAGCGCGAGGTTAAGGCGATCTGGTGCGTGCGCGGCGGCTCCGGCTGCATTTCCTTGCTGGCGCATCTCGATTACGCGCTGATCCGCGCCCATCCCACCGTCCTGCTCGGGTATTCCGACATCAGCGCGCTGCAACTGGCCATCCTCAAGCAATCGCGGCTGGTGACTTTCCACGGGCCGGTGGCCCTCTCCGGCCCGTCCGACTACGCGGTCGAACACATGCTGGCCGTGCTGATGCATCCGCAGGACAGTTACACGATTCCGATGGCGCTGGAAAACAGCCGGCGCGCGCTGCTGGAGCCGCATTTCGCCCTGCGCACGGTGACTGCCGGCCAGGCCACCGGTCCGCTCATCGGCGGCAACCTGAGCCTGGTCAGCGCGCTGATGGGCACGCCGTATGCTGCGGACTTCCGCAAAGCAATTTTGTTCCTGGAAGAAGTCAACGAAGCGCCCTACCGGATCGACCGCTGGCTGACCCAGCTCGACCTGGCGCTCGGCTTGCGCAACGCGTCGGCGGTGATGATCGGCATTTGCGACCACTGCGGGCCGGAAGATGAAGAACCGTCGTTAAGCCTGGATGACACCCTCGACCTGCACCTGAAACCGCTGGTGATCCCGGCCGTGAGCGGCTACTCCTTCGGCCACATCCGCCACCAGTGTACTTTGCCGCTGGGCGTGATGGCCCGCCTCGACACCGCGCGCCAGACCGTCACCCTGCTCGAACCCGCCGTTTCCTGACAACCCCACCCCGGTGTCAGGTCTGACATTCGGACACGGCCTGATCATTCAATGCGTTAAACCCCGGTGTCAGGTCTGACATTCGGACACGGCCTCATCATTCAATGCGTTAATGCCGAGCTCGTGTCCGAATGTCAGACCTGACACCAGGTGTTGGACACCAGAGGTTGGCAGTGCCGAGTTCGTGTCCGAATGTCAGACCTGACACCAGCTGTTGCTCAGTGCGACACGATCTGCGAGAGCACCGAAAACGCCGGCCCGGTCTGGGGCTGCTCGAGCAGGACGGTCAGCTCGGAAAACGTACACATCATGGTGACGACGTTGATCTTGTTCCACGCCAATTTTTTCAGCACGCCGTGGTAGATGCCCGGCGTTTTCAGCGCGTCGGGATTGAGGCGCAGGGTCAGCGCGGTCAGGTTTTCTACCCGCGCAATATGGCGCTCGCTGGCAAAGGCCGATTCGACCATATGGATCAGCGGCCGGCTGCACACCACCAGAATCTCGTGTACCCCGCGCGTGACCGAGACGAAACTGCCCGGATGGCGCTCGGCCAGGGCCAGCAGTTCGCGCTGGCATTCGTTGCTGTTGTCCGATAGCCGGTAGGTCACCAGGGTCAGGTCGGTGCGCGTGGTCAGTTCGCTGGTGCGCGGCGAGATGACGATCGGCGGCGACGGGGCCGCCTGCGGCAGGCGCTCGGACAGGCGCCGCAGCGCCATCACCACCGCCGCCTGCCCCACCGGCTTCCACAGATCCGATTCGAGCTGGGGCCGCAACTGGCGCGCCAGCTCCGACAGGTTGATCAGCCCGAGCGATATCCCTTCCGTCAGGAACGCCGATTCCGACACTATTTGCTCAACTTTGGTCGCGATCGAAAGCATCTCTCTCCGGTCCTCATTGGGTAGCCGCCGCCCATCCGCGCGCGCGACATGCAAGGGGCCGGCCCTGTCGCTGCGTGCGCATGATTGTCGCTCTGTTACCGTGAATTGGTTCTTTTCGACTGTCCTACTGGGCACTGCCGCTTGCCGCAATTTCCTGCTGCACATGCACCATCGGCAAATCGTTCAGGTCGGCTGGGTTCTCTGGGGATAGGGCTGGGGCAATAGCACCGGGGGAGGAGACAAACATGCCCATGCATAGCTGAAGTGTGACGTCATGATTTTCCCGTTAACTGATTGCGCTTTATCCGGAGTGTGCCCCGTGCGCTTTAATCCATGTCGCCTGAGAGTTTTTCCCGGCAACTGAGAACGAGTGTAGACCGCATCCCCGCTCTAACGCAATCGAATTGAGTTCGTTTTCCACGTGAATTGTTACATTTCCGCACGTCTTAGAGTACGGCATCTAATTGCCTGCGATGTGGGAAAAATGCGTCACATTGATCTATGTCAACAAAACATTCTTCAGGCAATTTGCCTTGTAGTCCGTTCAGTTTCTCGAAAAGAATGTCTAAAACTGAACATTTGCTGTGCATACGACCAAATCACCCATTTTTTTGACTTGGCTTAAGAAACAGGAATAGTGTGCATTCTCTCGCGTTCACCGGACCAACTTATCGGCGCGCTCGGGTGGCCGCCACAGCATTGTGGCCAGCAGTTTCATCTCATTCAATCACTGAACTACCAATGGAGAAATAATGAACTTCCGCAAAACTTTGCTCGCTGCTACGATTGCTGCACTGCCTCTGATGATGGTTGGCCAGGCCCTTGCCAATGCGCCGATCATGGCCGGTCCGACCGCCCTGCAATCACCGCAGCAGGGCCAGGCCCTGGTTGCCAAGCTGGCCGCCACGCGCGCCACCCACGGCCTCGACGCCGACCACGGTTTCTCCATCACGGTCCAGCATCCTGGCGTGATCGGCACCCGCATCAGCCGCGCCGCCCACACCTATAAAGGCGTGCGGGTGTTCCAATCGGAATCGGTGGTCGTGACCAACGACAACGGCGATATCCTCAGCGAGTCGATTTCCGACCGCCGCTCGGGCCTGGGCCAGGGTAGCGGCGGCAATGCCGCCCTGCGCGCGCGCACCGCCGGCTTTAACGTGGTGCCGCAAATCCAGAGCGCCGCCGCGATCGACCTGGTGGTCAAAAAAGTGTCGCCGAACGCGGTGCATCAGACCCCGCCGAGCGCCGAGCTGATCATCTATCCGGTGGTGACCACCAAGCGCGCTCCCGGCGCCCTGGGCAAGTCCGAAGCCCAGCTCAACGCGCTCGACCTGGTCGAGGAAGTGAGCGATTACGCGCTGGCCTACCTGGTCAAGACGCGCATGATGGAAGGCATTAATCCAGTCTTCTACGACACCATCATCAGCGCCGCCGACGGCAGCGTGCTGAAACAATGGCGCGCGCTGCAAACCGTGGCCGGTACCGGCAAGAGCCAGTACAACGGCACCGTGCCGCTCAACACCAGCGAGTCGGGCGGCACCTACACGCTCAAGGATCCGTCGCGCGGCACCGGCGGCACCTACGGCATGATGGCGATCACCAACGCCAACCACGGCACCAGCGCCGGCCAGGTGTACACCAACAGCACCAATAGCTGGGGTGACGGCCTGCAATACAACGGCGGCAGCACCACCAACGCCAACGGCCAGACTGCGGCCGTGAACGCCATGTGGGGCTTGATGAACACCTACGACACCTTGAAAAACGTGCTCGGCTGGCAATCCCTGGACGGCAACAACACCTCGACCTATATCGCCGCCCACGTCAACACCAACTATGACAACGCCTACTACAGCGATGGCTGCAAGTGCATGTTCATCGGCGACGGCGGCAGCGGCTTCTACAGCCTCGGTTCGATCGACGTGATCGGCCACGAAATGGGCCACGGCGTGACCAACGCCACCTCGGACCTGACCTACAGCGGCGAATCGGGCGGCCTGAACGAATCGAGCTCGGACATCAACGGTGAAATGGTGGAAGCCTATGCGCGTGCCGGCGGCACCGGCACGGTGATCCCGAACAGCGGCAATGACTGGTCGATGGGCAAGGAAATCGCCAAGTCCGGCAATCCGCTGCGCTATCTGTACAAGCCTAGCCTGGATGGTTCCAGCCCGAACGCCTGGAGCAGCACCATCAAGAACCTGGACGTCCACTACAGCAGCGGCCCGAACAACCGCATGTTCTATTTCCTGTCGCAAGGTTCGAACGCCAGCTCCTCGTCCAATTACTACAGCCAGTACCTGGTCAAGAGCCCGGCCGCAATGACCGGCATCGGTAGCGACAAAGCCTTCCGCATCTGGTTCAAGGCCGCCACCACCAAGTTCACCGCCTCGACCAACTATGCCGACGCGCGCAACAAGGTGATCGCCGCCGCCAACGAACTGTATGGCGTGGGCAGCAAGGAAGCGATCGCCGTCACCCGTGCTTACGCGGCCATTAACGTCGGTGCCGACGTCGACGAAGGCGGCACCCCGGGCGGCGGCGTGTCGATCAGCTCGCAGCCAGCGAGCGTGACCGTGCAAGCCGGCTCCAGCGCGACCTTCTCGGTCGTGGCCACCGGCGGCACCGCGCCGTACAAGTACCAGTGGCTGCGTAACGGCACGGCCATTGCCGGCGCCACCTCGGCCACCTACAGCCTGACCGCGCAAACCGCCGACAGCGGCGCCGTGTTCAGCGTGACAGTGACCGATTCGGCCACCAGCCCGACCACGGCCACCAGCGCCAACGCCACCCTGACGGTGGGCGGCGGCGGCAACGGGACCGAACGCGTCGTCAACGGCGGTTTCGAGAGCGGCACCACCGGCTGGGCCGGCAGCACCGGCGTCATCGGCTCCTTCAGCGGCCAGTCGGCCTACGAAGGCACGCGTTTCGCATGGCTGGGCGGCAACGGTACCACGACTACCGAAACCTTGACCCAGTCGGTCGCCATTCCATCGACCGCCACCACGGCCTCGCTCAGCTTCGCGCTGCACATCGATACCGCGGAAACCGAAAACGTGGCCTACGACCGCCTGACCGTGACGGTCAAGAATGCGTCCGGCAGCGTGCTCGGCACCCTGGGTACCTACACCAACCTGACCAAGGCATCGGGCTACCAGGTGCGTACCTTCAACCTGCTGCCGTACAAAGGCCAGACCGTAACCCTGTCGTTCGCCATGCGGGAAGATTCGTCGCTGCAAACCTCGTTCGTGGTCGACAAAGTGAGTCTGGTAACGCAATAAGCGGGTGACCCCACAAGAGGATGGCTGGCTGTCCGTCCTCTTTTTTCAGCTCCGGCTTCGGCCGGGGCTATTTTTTATTCAGGAGGCCGTGATGTCACGTGAATAAGTAAACCGAATGTGATGCAGGAGTCAATCAGTAAAGGGTCAGCCATGCAGTTTCAACTCCAGGTCCAGGCCGCTGCCGCAGCAGGCAGCCGCCAGCATATCGCCATCGATGCCCCCAGCGAAGCCGATGCCATCCGCATCGCCGCGCGCAAGGGCTGGCGCGTGCTCGCCATCGAGCGCCCGCCCGCGCCGGTCGAGCCGCGCCGCAAGCACGCCTTTCCCCTCATGCAGTTCAGCCAGGAGTTGCTGGCCCTGCTCGAAGCGGGGCTCAACCTCACCGAAGCCATCGCCACCTTGCACAACAAGGAAACCCAGCCCGGCACCCGCGCCACCATCGGCGCCATCTTGCAAACCCTTCAACAGGGCAAGAGCTTGTCGGATACCTTGAACGATTTTCCGACGATCTTCCCCGAAATCTACGTCGCCACCGTCCACGCGGCCGAGCGCTCCGGCAACCTGCCGGAAGCCCTCGGCCGTTTTGTCGCCTATCAGTTGCAGTTCGAAGCGATCCGCAAGAAACTGGTCTCGGCCGCCATCTATCCGCTCATGCTGCTGGTGGTCGGCAGCCTGGTCACCCTGTTCCTGCTCGGCTACGTGGTGCCCAAATTTAGCGTGGTGTACGAAACCTCGGGGCGCGACATTCCCTGGGCCTCGAAAATGATGCTCGGCTTCGGCCAGCTCATGTCGGCCCATCCCTTCCTGTTCCTCGGTGCGCTGGGCGCGCTGGTCGGGGCCATCGTGTTCGCCCTCGGCCACCCGGCCATGCGCCAGCGCCTGATCCTTGCGCTGCTGCGCCTGCCGGTGCTGTCCGCGCGCGCCGCCGAATTTCGCCTGGCGCGCTTTTATCGCGCCTTGAGCTTGCTGCTGCACGCCGGCATTCCCTTGTCGAAAGGGCTGGCGATGGTCTCGGCCATGCTCCTGCCCGGCCAGCAACAGCAACTCGACGCGGCGCGCCGCGCGGTGCAGGAAGGCATGCCGTTTTCCTGCGCGCTGGAACAGAACCAGCTGGCCACGCCGGTCGCGCAATCCTTGCTCAAGGTCGGCGAAAACACCGGCCGCCTGGGCGACATGCTGGAACGCTCGGCCCGTTTTCACGATGAACAATTCGCGCGCTGGGTCGACTGGGCCTCGCGCCTGCTCGAGCCGCTCTTGATGACCTTCATCGGCGTGGTCATCGGCGGCGTGGTGGTGCTGATGTACATGCCGATTTTCGAACTGGCCGGGAGCCTGTCATGAACGCGCCCGGTTTCCCCCACCATCAGGTAGCGGGCGCGCCGCTGTCGGCCGCGCTGGTGCGGCAGGCGCGTCTGGCCGCGCCAGGCCAGGGCCGGCCCATGCTGGTCGTGCTCGAAGAGATGACCGGCCTGGAGCCGGAAGCATTTGTGGCCGAACTGGCCGCGCTGTTTTGCTATCCGCTGTGGACCATCGGCGCGCTGCAGGCCGGCACCCCGGCCTTCGGGCTGATGCCCTACACCGACTGCGCCCAGCGCGAGTGCGTGCTGATGGAAGGCGTGGCCGGCTCGCCGGTGCTGGTGGTGGGCGACCCCTTCGCCGACGATACCCTGCAATGGGCCGATTGCGCCCTGCCCGCCGGCTTCTCGGTGGCGCTGACGCACCCGGACGAACTGACCGCCTACCTCGCGCAGCAGGAGAACGTGCAGCAAGCCATGGCCGGCATGGGCGACGCCGCCGACCAGGTCGAGAGCCAGGACCTGAGCATCGAAGACATCTCGCTGGTGCGTATCAGCGCAGACAGCAGCCCGGTGGTCAAGCTGGTCAACTCCACCATCTACGATGCGCTCAAGTTCCAGGCCAGCGACATCCACCTCGAATGCGACGGCGACAAGCTCATTATCAAATACCGGGTCGACGGGGTGCTGGTGCAGGCCGGCCAGGTACAGGGCTTGCAGATGGCCGAACAGATCATCTCGCGCATCAAGGTCATGGCCGACCTGGACATCGCCGAACGCCGCATTCCGCAAGATGGCCGCTTCAAGGTACGCGTCAAGGGCGCCGAGATCGACTTCCGCGTCTCGATCATGCCCAATATCTTTGGCGAAGACGCGGTGCTGCGCCTGCTGGACCGGCGTGCCCTGACCGAGGCGGCCCAGTCGCTGCGCCTGGAAAGCCTGGGCCTGAACGCCGACGCGATTGAGCTGATCCGGCGCCTGGCGGCCAAGCCGCACGGCATGCTGCTGGTGACCGGGCCGACCGGCTCGGGCAAGACCACCACCCTGTACGCGGCCATCACCGAGATCAACACGGGG
>NZ_WHJF01000172.1:0-7909 GCF_011682185.1 Massilia genomosp. 1 | reverse complement strand
ATTCTTCATCCATCTGGCGCAGGTCGAAATCAGTGAGAGGCGTGGGCTTTTTTAACAAGATTGCACATCATACATTGAACTGAGTTTCCAGGCAGAAAAATTGTCTGCGGGGAGGTGATTGGTTACGCGCCGACAGCTGGTTACGCTGGCACCGGAAGGCATTGTTAATAGGGCCATGAGCCGACAGAAAGCGGGCATTTTTATCGTTCATTAATATTCGATGCAAAAATATTTAAAGGTGAAGATATAGACAGCTCTCTTTCCCCGCATAAAAAGACCGTTCCTAGAGACGAGGCTTTACAATTTGCCGAACGGTTAAATGCAGCTATTGCGGCCGTTGGCGTTAGCCCCTCCTCCACTGCATTTGCAAAAGGCTTTAATCTTCGCGCGGACGGGGCAAAGATCACCTCACACGCTGCGCGTAAATGGTTGTTTGGAGAATCCATCCCTACGCAGGGACGAATACAGGTAATAGCGGCTTGGATGGGAGTGAACGCGGCCTGGCTCCGTTTTGGCGAGGGTGACCGTTATGCAAGTGCTCCGCTGGTGCTCAACGGTGAAGAGTTGGACCCGCAGTTGGTGGCGTTGATTAAGGATCTGCGGCGCTTGCCGGAGGATAGTCAAGCGGTTGTCCGAGGGTTGATTGACGTCCTTCTCAACGCATCGGTTTTCGGCAGAATGTAGTGGATAGGCGGGCTTGACGCTGTCGCCTTACGGGAACCTTGCTGCGACACTCCTCTCGCGGTTGTCTGTGGCTGTTGAACGCGTGATTAGAACCCTAATCACGCGTTGAGGAACGCCCGCCAGATCTCGGGTAAACCGCGCTACACTTGCTGCTCAAGAAAGGTATAAGGGGCGCTTGTTCTTCGTTGATTCATATCATATCATTCGTATCATATCGTATCATCACAAGCGGAGAACACTCGATGGGTAGAGAAGCGAGCATCACACTGGCCCAGGTGGCCGCCATCGCGGACGCGATGGTTGCGGCCGGAAGCACCCCAGCCTTGCGCACTGTGCGCGAGCGACTTGGAAACATGGGGAGCCTGGGCACCATCAGCAAGCTGTTGCAGCAATGGCGCGCTGATCGGGAAAAAAAGATCGCCAGCGCATTGACCTTGCCGGCGGGAGTGCAGCGCGCCATCCTGGAATTCATGGGTCAGGAACTGTCCAGCGCGAAAGCGGCGTTGGAAACAGAACTGGCTGAACAACAGCAGGAGGCGGCCGATCTCGCCACCGAGAATGAGCGCCAGGCTGCAGAGATCGAGGGCCAGGTCGACGCGCTGACAGCGCTCCAGGTGGAACTGGCTACGGTCCAGGGCAAAGCCGGTCAATTGGAACTCGACTGGCAGGCCGGCCAGGTCGAAATGGATCGCGAGCGCAAGGCGGCCGAGTCGGCGCGAACCGAACTGGCCAAGGCCCAGTTGCGCCTCGAGGCGATGCCGCGGCTGGAAGCGGATCTCGGCGCGGCGCGCGAGGAACTGGCCGTCGAACGCACGGCCCGCGTGGCGGCCGAGCAAGCGGCAGCGGTCACCGTAGCCAAGTTCGATGCAAGCGAGCGTCGCGCCGGCGAGATCGAGGCGCGCGAGCTGGCAGCCGTTGCCCATATCGCGGAACTGGAGCGGATGGCGCAGCAAGCGGCGCGCGAGCTGGCGTCGGCCAACATGGCTGTACAGGCCAGCCAGGCGCGGTTGGAAAGCGCAGCACGCGAGCTGGAGCAGGCGCGCGCTCTGGTGAGCACCGCCCGCAATGAGTCCAAGCGCGCCAGCGAGGAAGCGGCCGAGCTACGCGGCCAGATGCGTGCCGATACGCTCGCCACTCAGGATGGTGCCAAGCGCGCCGGCGAGAACCGCGAACCTGGCGAGCCTCGCGCAAAAACCCCGCCGTCCAAAAAGTAAGCACCTATGTCGATCCCCCTGCCCGCCCCCGCGCAGGGGGGTGACATCGAATCTGTTTTACTCGTGCCAGTGCCCCATCGGCCGCTCGCCGCCGGCGGCGCCCCTCCCTTCCCCTCCGGGTCGCTGACCCGCGCCATCAATGACGAAGAGCTGATTGCGCTTTGGCTACGCCGGCCGAATCTGTCGCCGCGCACCGTACGCAACTGCCGCAAGGAGGCCGACCGGTTTTTGTTCTGGATACGCGTTCACCGCAAGCAGCTCGCCGACGTGCGCTACGAGGACCTGCTGGCCTTCGCCGCATTCATCGCCGATCCGCAGCCTGCCGATCAGTGGATCGCCACGACGCGCTTTGCACGCGCTGACCCGCGCTGGCGTCCCTTTTGCCGCCCACTGGCCGACGTCTCCCAGCTGCAGGCGCTGACCGTCATCAAGAGCCTGTTCCGCTGGGCTTGCGCCGCCGAGTATTTGCAGGCGAATCCGGCCCAGCTGCTTACCGGCATGCGCGCGGTCGGCAGCGAAACCATCGAGCGCCACCTGCCCCCGGCCGCAATCTCTCTGCTGCTCGAAGCGGCCGACGTCCTGCAGGGCGACACGCCAGGCGCCGCCCTGCGGCGCGCCCGCGCGCGCTTCTTGGTGCAGGCCTACTACCTCACGGCCGTGCGCCTGAATGAACTGGTCGGCGCCGACATGCGCAGTATCCGGCGCGACGACAGCGGAGCATGGTGGCTGCATGTCCTGGGCAAAGGAAGCAGGCGCGGCAAGGTCCCTGTGCCCCCATCCCTGCTCGCCGAATTCCGCCAGTATCGGCAAGCGTTCGGCCTGGCCGCGCTGCCGGCACCAAGCGAAACGATATCGCTCGTGCTGGCGAGCCGCGGCCCCCAGCGCGGCGCCAGCCATTACGCCGTCGCCGTCGCCCTCAAGGCCGTGATCCGCCGCGCGCACGCCCTTGCCCTGGAAGCCGGCATGGCCGAGATCGCCGATCGCTTGGCGAACGCGTCGACGCACTGGCTGCGGCATTCCTCGCTGACGCACCAGGCCAACGGTGGCGTGCCGCTCAAGACCGTTCAGCATAATGCCCGCCATGCCTCGATCAAGACCACCGGACGGTATCTGCACAAGGACGACGTCGAGCGCCACGCCGAGACGCTCAGTGCTTTGCGTATCGACGTACCCCGGCCAAAATAACCCCCCAGCCATCACTCGATCACTTCGCGCAAATTGCCGTTTGCGACCCCTTTGTAGAGCCCGAGCATTTTTGCGCCACCGTACAACTCGAAGTGGCCATCGATGCGCACCTCGGCGGTGCCATCGAAAAAGCGCACCGCGATGTTCTTGCCGACGTGCTGGTAGCGCTTGTAGCGGCATTGCATGGCGATTGCCTTCAACGCCGCGTTAGGATCGGGTTCGTTCATGCGCTGGGCCTGGGCTGCCTTGGCAGCATAGTCAACCCTCTTCGCGTTGTGCAGCATCGCCAGGATGTAGCAGTACGCCCGGGCGGCATTGATGCCGATCTTGGCAAGGTAAGGCTTGGCGACCGCATAGACTTGCTCCAGCTGGTGGCCTGCTTGCTTCGCAATGCCGAGCAGCTTGCAGATGCCGGTTGGCGAAATGCCCGTTTCAGCGGGAATCATAGCGACCGCTGGTGGCAGGGTTGGGGGGTTGCCCTTCCGATTTTCTATCGAAATCTCCTGTAGATCTTTTTTTAAACTAAGGTCAACGTATATAGCACCATCGGACATTTCTGTCTCTTGGGGCGCCACCGGGCTCGGCTTTACCTGTGAGGTAGCTGCCGTCGGCTGTTCTTGCGGCGCGGCTAAAAGCTGCTGCTCGGGCGCTACGGCAGGTTCTGGCTGTGGCTGCGGCAGAACCTGCGCCGGCTCTTCTTGCGGCGCAGCTGGCTCGTGCGATGCCGGTGCTGCGGTTGGTTCCTGATGCTCCTGTCGCACTACTGGGGCCGACTGCTGTTGCGTCGAGGTTGGCCTCTGCTTCGTTATCGTAGGCAAATCCACTAAATCGCACAGGGCATGCGTGAAGACGTAGCGTCGTGACTCAAACACCCCGTACTCGGATCGTCCCTCACTCGCTGGGAGGACCCAGTCGTAATCCCGGAAGATGCGTACCGCGCGTTGCACGGTCTTATAGCTGACACTGGCCTCTGTCGCCATACGGTCGAGACGCGCGCGAATGACGGCAAGGCCGTTTTGAGCAGATGCCCTGGACACCAAGGTTTTGAGGACCAGAAGGGTACTTTTTGTCAATCGACGGAAGGTTGGGTGGGTTTCAACCCTCATCAAGGCAGCTTGTATAGCCGTTGGAAGATGCAAGTATGGCCGAGCGATATCACTAAGAGTTTGTGCGGGCACAATCTATCCTATCTGTAAGGCAAGCAGCCCTACAAAGTGTTTGACGAGCACACTACTGGGGTATAGGATGAAGGTTCTGAGGTTTCACCGTATCTGTAGTGTTCTAATTAACTGTTGTTAAGAAAGCCCGGCCTGCAAGCTGGGCTTTCTTTTTTGTAAGGTGCTAAATCAAGTTAGCCTCCAAGGAAAAAACGACAAACCCGGCTCTGGGCCGGGTTTGGTTTATAGGTAAACTCACGATTATTACCGGGTAATAAAGGATAAGTCATTGATTTCATTAGATTATGCGCCGCCTTCGGTAGCGAGTCTTCTCAGAAAATCATCGACTTTCTGGTGAACCTCATCACGGTCTAAGGATGTGTCCGCAAGGCGAATCACAATGTCCCGTTCTTTGGCCAGCGTAACGTACCGCGCGTCCCCAGTGGTAGTAGTGATGAAGTGGCGCACAAGCTTCTTGGGTTCGGTATTCTTGATGGATGCAAGCTTTTGGGCCACCCACCCTTTAATCGTCGCTTGATCCGCTCCAGCTTGGACTCGCGCTAAGGCTTCGAGAATGAGGTGGTGACTGCTCGGCTGTTCCTTCCACATCACCGTTACAACCTTCGCTGCTTTGGCTCCGATCAGCCCTGGATCGGCATCGAGCATTTCTAGCACAGGCTCGGGCAGGTCTAGCATCGACAGGCAATTTGAGACTTTAGGTTGTGAGCATCGAAATAGGCGAGCAACCTGAGATTGATTGGAAGCGTAGCCGTCCTTTAAGGCATCCCGGTACATCAAAGCATGTTCATACTCACACACCCCTTCAACTTCATTGTCGAGCATGCAGTCAAGCTTAGCCTCACGGTCTGTTCGCTCAACCACTAACGCCGATAATTGGGAAATGAGGCCATGTTTGGCCGCGTATTTTCGCGAATGCCCTTTGATGACCTCATACCGACCTGCCTGGACAATGCGGACAGTAATTGGAGTACGTTGGCCAGCCTCAAGCATTGACCCGGCAAGTTCAGAAATTTTTACTGGATCGTATTTTTTCCTGTATTGGAAAGGGCTGTCATCCAACAAATCTACATTGATGAGCGCCTCTCGGCCGACAGTGCTGGTTGCGGAGGACGCGGCCTCTGCTGCGACAGCAGCCTCACGTGATCGGCGCTCCTCACCACTTTCAAGCGAGCTTGCGTATTCTTGGGTTGTCGACAAATCAATTTTTGGTGTGATTTTCCCAGACGCAACAAGTCCTGAAAATTTCATGGGTTGTCGTTGCTTACTCATGCCACTACCTCGTCAACGGCCGGAGCAGCGCTTAATTTCACGTTGTACAGCTTGATAAGAGCTTTTGTTACATCAATGATATCGCGTGAGCCTACGCTGTTCGGTTCCTTTTCGAGCACGGGCGCTGACTTCGTGTAGTCATCAAGGTCCGTTTCCCGCAGAAATCCTGCAAAATCGCGCACGATGGTATCGTTTAAGTAGGCAGAATACTTGCTCCCCAATTTCTCCAGTGCATCAATGTGCGACTTATACGTCTGGCGGTATCGGTTAGCGATGATATGCAACCCCAGGGGCGGCGAGTTCCGCCGAATCGATTGATTAATTTCGCGAATGTTGGATTCAAGCACCTCCAAGGCCAGTACCGATTGCGCTTCCGGAATGACAACGGCAGTGATGATGTTGCACGCTGCCATAAAGACGGTTGTGAGCAAGGAAGTCCCAGGAGCGGAGTCAATGATAATGACCTCGTACTGCTTGAAAAAATCAGATTCCTGTTCCATTAGACGCTGAAAAAGCGTCTCGCGACCCATGGCGGAAATCATCCACGAATCGTTGGCGAGCGTAATATCAGCCGGGATGAGATCGAGCATTCCACCGGAGTAAACGGGCACGACAGCATCGCGAATCTTGGTCGGCTGGTTCCTGGAAGCGCGCTCTAATAGCGTACCTATATGAGTAAGCGGAAGATTAATGTCGAAACCGAGTTGCTTGCTTAAGGAGCCTTGTGGATCTCCATCGATAACCAAGGTTTTATAGCCAAACTGCGCGAAGCACGTCGCGGTGTTCGAGCTGATGGTTGTTTTACCTGTTCCGCCTTTGGACATGCGAAAGTTGACGACTGGAGGCAATTCTCTACATGCCTCGGCAATTAGGCCGGGCAATAGCTTTTGCCGAATGCGTCTAATCTCTGTCGCATGGTACGTTTTGTGCGCTCCCCCCGCAGAAGCGGGCGAGCTGTCGCCTGCCACTTCCTTCGCTAGTTCACGAAATTTCTTGTCTGCCCCAGTGAAACCAATGAACTCCTTGGCAAGCTTGAGGCGAACACCATGGAAAGGGCGCAGTACATTTTCAGCAACCATTGTGGGCTTTCTAATTTCGAGGGTATGAGCATAATATTCGGCCGCAATCCTAATTGCAACCAATTTTCCGAAAAATTAGGAAGTGGTCCAATAGGGGGGTCTAGTCTTTCCTAAAAGATCTAGAGCACAAGAAACAGTATTAGCTTTCTTAATCGGTGTTGACCAAGTCGGGAATGTCGATGGACGACACCCCCTGTGGCAGTGCCCGCACTTATTTCGAGCAGGCACTGCCGGCTCGGCGGGTCGGCTATTCGTCGAGAATCTCGTCCAAAGCATCGAGCCAAGTGGCGCCTGGCGCAAAGGTGCGCAAGACAGCGCGGGTGCCTTTCGTGCGCACCACCATGGTTGGATTGCGGCCGGGGTCGGCCGGCTTCCAAAGCACCGACACCGCCCAGCTAAGTCGGTCGGCGTTGCGCTGTTGGGCATGCAGCACGATGCGCATGTGGTCCAGTACCGCAAGAGGGTTGAATTCGATGTGCGGTGCGATGCCTGCTGCGGCGCCGATGCGAGCGCACAAGTTTTCGAGGTGCTCTTCAGCGGTGGTTTGGCCAACCTCGGCCAGCTGGCCGCGAATGCTGCCGACACATGCCTCGGCCTGTGCTTCATTGATGCCGTCCGTTGAGGCAATTGCCTCGACCAGAATGCTGGCCGCGCGGTCCATTACGGTCTGTTGAATCGCGACGCGTTCACTTAGTGCGGCGATGTGGTCGGCGGCCGCGTCGGCGGTCGGGTCATTGGCGAGGCGCAGTCGCGTGATCAAGTCGTTCATGTCGTGGTGTGTAAAGGTCGAGATAGTTGGCGATGGTGGTGCCGAGATCCTTGCGGTAGCCGCCCAGGGTGAGGGCGGTCATTGCAAAGCCGTCGTTGCCGACAATGGCAAGCAGCTCGAGCAGGATCTGTGCGCCATCAGGAAAATTCGCGCACGCCACGCAATGGGCGGCGTGGCGGCATGCGGATGTAGTTTTCATATGCGCGGTCTTGTAGAGCGAGCCACGATCGGAGGGCCAGGTTCAGCGCCGCGACGTGTGTGGCGATTCATGCGGACAAAGCCTTTACGCTGGCGTGTCGTCAGAGGGCAATGGCGTAATAACGGCTGTCGGATCGATGGCTTTGTAGGCCGTCATCAGCGATGCGGGCATGGTGCCGTCCTTGTTCGGCGTCGCGTACAGGACAACAGTGCCCGTGTTCGGCGTAAGCGGAATGACGAACGCGGCGATAGCGCAGATGTCGTGTTCCTTCAATAACTGTTCAATGCGTCCCCACAGTGGATCGATTTCATTCTGGAACACTTTTTGGACAC
>NZ_WHJF01000171.1:0-8048 GCF_011682185.1 Massilia genomosp. 1 | reverse complement strand
TAGCGCGAGGACATCGCGTCTTAGCCTGTGGAGAGTCGGCGCAGTCAGGCCGCTCGATGAAGCAGGAACCCACCGAAGCGACCCGTAGATCATCACGCGGCGCCGTAGGAATCCCCTTCCTGTAGGGAGGGGAGGATGTCAAGATATACGAACTATCGGTCGGCCAGTGATCGCGCCGGCTGTCATTGCAGATAGTGCTACACCCTGGGCAACGGCAGCGTAATCGAACTGCTATACTGTACGTTAACACAGTATCCAAACTTTCCCGCATGCACAAATTTACGCCGATCAACCTGGAACCGGTGGCCCGCAGCGGTCCCGTTCCCAGCGACACCAAGCGCCCGGACATCGGCATCTTCCACGTGGCCGACGACGCCATCACGAACGCCAGCACCGACAGCGAAATTGCCCGCGAGTTCATCGCCCATGGCGAACTGAGCGAAAAATCGATCGCCAATACGCAAAAGGAACTGTTCCGTTTTCTCACCTGGTGCCGCGAGGAAGCGGGCAGGTCGTTCCACCAGCTCAGCGTGGCCGACCTGAACCTGTACAAGGAGTTCCTCAAGAACCCGCCGCCCGACTGGGTCGCCACCACCAAGTGGCCGCGCACCGATCCGCGCTATCGCCCGTTCACGGGGCCGCTGTCGGACGCCAGCCGGCGCCAGGCGATGATCGCCGTCAAGGGTTTGCTGGCCTTTGCCGAACAGACCGGCTACATGCGGCGCAATCCGGCGCGCCTCGTCAAGAACGTCCGGGCGCCGGTGGCCAGCCGCATCACGCGCTACCTGACCCCGCACGCGATCGCGTTGGCGCTCGCCACCGTGTCGGCGCGCCCCGCCGCCCCGCCGGCGGCCCGGCGGCGGCGCGCGCGCGACCGCTTTTTGCTGGTGGCGTTCACCCACACCGGCGCGCGCCTGAATGAAATCGTCAGCGCCAACATGGGCGCGATCTATACCGAGGGCAATGGCCGCTGGTGGCTTGACGTGATTGGCAAAGGCAACGAGCCGCGCCGCCTGCCGGTTCCGCCGGAAATGCTGGCCGCCCTGCGCGACTACCGCCAGGCCTTCGGCCTGCTGCCGCAAACCGCGCGCACCGACCGCACGCCCTTGGTGTTATCGAGTCGCAACCATTCGCTCGCGCGCATCACCGACGAAGCGGCCGCCCAGGCGCTCAAAGCCGTGTTCGCGGCGGCCGCTTGCGCCGCGGCCGGCCAGGGCGATACCGAAACGGCCGCCGTGCTGCGCCAGGCTTCGCCGCACTGGCTGCGTCACAGCATGCTGACCAACCACGCCAACAATGGCGTGCAGCTGAAAACCCTGCAGGACACGGCCGGGCACGCCAACATCGCCACCACGGCGGCCTACCTGCACAAGACCGATAACGAGCGGCACGACGAAATCATCGCCTCGGTGATCGGCAGGGGCGGCCCGTAAAAAGCTGACGCGCCGGCGTGCATCCCGGTTCAATATTAAATATGATGATCGTCATGAAATCGAAACCCGCCAACAGTCCCGCCGTCAGCCGCAAGGAGGCCACCCACGAACGCATCGTGGAAGTGGTCTCGCGCGCCATCCGCCGCAGCGGCTACGACGGCACCGGCGTGGTGGCCCTGGTGGCGCGCATCGCCGCCGAGGCGCCCGAGGGGCAAGCCTTGCAGGCGCTGATGGATGCGTATTTGTCGCCGCAGCATATTGCCGCGATCGAGAACGGCTGCCCGGTGTGCGCGCTGGGCTCCGACATGCCGCGCCAGGCGCCCGAGGTGCGGCGCGCCGCCACCTTGCGGATCAAGTGATCGACCTGTTCGCCCGCCAGATGCCCGACTGGGGCCAGCCGCGCGCCCACGAACAGGCGCTGGTCATGCTCTGCGCCCTGATCGGCACCACCATGCTGGCGCGCGCGGTGGACGACCCCAAGCTGTCGGCGGCCTTGTGTGCGGCCACCATGAAGCAATTTTCCCCGGATGCGGACTGAGCAGGCCCGCGCCGGGCTTTTTTTGACCCTATATATGATGATTGTCATATTGTTTTTCCCGAATTCTGTGGGCACCCCTGGCAGATGTCCACACTTCGGCCCGGCGCGCTGCGATCCTGGCCGTGCGAGCAGCTGCCGCAGGTTGACCGGGTGCGTCAGCAAAAAACCACGTCAAGAGCAACTGCAACTGCAACTGCATGGGCCCTTTTCGCCGCAGCGAAAGGGGGTGTAAGCCAGAACCGCCGAAAAATCAGAAGTAATACCCCGCTTGAAGATTGATGCGATGCGAAAAGCTGTCATGAAGCGGCGACGCCGCCGCCAATCCGCCAAAGTCTGGCGACATATAGGGCTGGTGCTTCGCGCGCATGAAGTCGGCATAGAAGAACCATTTGCCTGAGGAAAAACTCAGCCCAGTCACATTTTGCAGCGAGCCCTTGAAGCCGCCGCTCTTCTTCTTCAGTGCGCTATAGTCGTTATAGATTTTGAAGCTGGTGAACGGGCCCACGCTGCCGGCGATGTCGTAACTCACGTTGGCCACGTACACAATCCCCTTCGCTGCCACCGGATACGGGTAGCCGAAGGCACCCAGCATTACAAAGCTGTTCGGGTCTAGCCCTCCGAACGTCTCTCCAGGCAGGTGCCGCGTGGCATTGGTGTAGTACAGCGCCTCGCCCATCAGCGTCCACGGCCCATGACTGCCTTTGGCATGGATCGCTGCCGCGCTGCGCCGGCTCCGGGCACCGGTATTGCTGCGGATCGCGCCGCTCAGGATGGAAAGGCCAAGTTCTGTGTTCGCCGCCCCCCCCATCTGCCAGGCCGCGCGCGCGACCAGGGTGTCGCGCTCGCGGTCACCTTGTCCCGTCCCGTAACCTTGCTGGTCATCGTCCGGCACGATGTTGAAGGAATACCGGTTCGAGGCGCGCGCGGTGTTGCCGCCGCCACCGTACGCGCCGCCATCGCGTGGAAAGTAGGCGAGTCGCCATTCTACCGGACCGCTGCGCCACGCATAGTTGAGCCCCAAGTTGTAGGTATCCTCGTAGCCAAGATAGTAGGCGATCGATTCGAAGAAGTTGTTGGAAGCGAAGGGGAGCAGGCCGAACGGCAGCTTGTCGAGACCGACATGCAGTTCGCTCTTGTCGCCAAAGCGCACTCCCGCCCAGCCATGATGCAGGAAATTGTTGGTATACCCACCCTGGCCGGCAGGAAAGCGGTTGTAACGGTATTGGGCGGACCCGATCAGGTGTCCGTCGTCGTATTTCACGTCCAGGCGCACTGTATCGAGGCCGACGAATCCGTGCGGATGCTCGTGCTGCCAACTCTTGTAGACGTAGTTGACGCGTACCGCTCCTCCGATATCGAGTGGCGAGGCCGGCGCGTCAGCGGCGCCGGCGAAGCCGCTGCCGGCGAGCAGCAGGCCGCCGCACAGAGAGTTGCGCAGCGTGCGTAGCGGCGGGAATGTCAGGTGCGCTGTGGTGCTATGGCTCATGCGGAGGCTCTCGCTGGATAGGAAGATGAACGGTAAATCGGCTGCCCTTGCCCGGTTCGCTGTGGACGTCGATGCGGCCGCCGTGGCGTTTCACGATCCCGTACGAGACCGACAGGCCGAGCCCGGTTCCGATGCCGATGGGCTTGGTCGTAAAGAAGGGGTCGAAAATGCGATGGATGGTCTCGGCGCTCATGCCGGCGCCCGTGTCGCCGATTTCGATCCAAATCCATTGCCCGGCCCGGCCGGTGCGTATCGTGATCACGCCCCTGGCGGCGATCGCATGGGCGGCATTGACGAGCAGGTTCATGAAAACCTGGTTGAGCTGGGAGGCGATGCACTCGAAGGGGGGCAAGTCGCCATACTCCTTGACGACGTCGGCCTTGTTCTTGATTTCGCTGCTGACAATGTGCAGGGTGCTGTCCAGGCCCCGATGCAAGTCGGCGAAGGCGGTGTCGGCATTGTCGGCGTGCGAGAAGTCCTTGAGCGACTGGACAATGTCTTTCACGCGCTGCAGGCCGTCGCGCGACTCGCTCATCAGTGCCGCGAAATCGTGGCGGATGAAGTCGACCTCGGCCGCTTCCTTCAGTGCCGCCATGTGCGCCGCGACCGCATGCGTGGCGCTGGCCGCTTGCTGGAAGTCGTCGATCACGCCGAACAAGGTCGTGACGTAGGTTTGCAGGTTCCCCAAGTTGCAGTTGACGAAGCCGATCGGGTTGTTGATCTCGTGAGCGACGCCAGCGGCGAGCTGTCCGATCGACGCCATCTTTTCGGCCTGGAGAAGGCGATCGTTGGTTTCTTGCAGCAGCGTGTTCTGGGCCGAGAGCTGCTTGTGCATCTCGCGCAGGGCCAGGTGCGTGTTGATGCGCGCCAGCACTTCCGTGAGGCGGATCGGCTTGGTCACGTAGTCGACACCTCCCGCCTCGAAGGCTGCCACCACGTTGTCGCTGTCGGTCATGGCGGTCATGAAGATAACGGGAATCCCGGCCGTCTCGCTGTCCTGCTTGAGCCTGCGGCAAGTCTCCAGGCCATCGATGCCGGGCATCATCACGTCAAGCAAGACCAGGTCCGGCTGAACCAGGCGGCAGCGCTCCAGCCCTTCTTCGCCATCGCGGGCGACCAGCACGCGGAATTGTTTCTCTTCGAGGAACTCGACGAGCACGCCGATATTGGCGGGAACATCGTCAACGATGAGGATGGTCTGTCTTTCATGCTTCATGCGCTATTTTCCACGTATTGTAGGGCCAGTTCGACCAGCGCTTTGGACTGGTATTCCCTGGCCAATTGGCGTAACGTCCGGGCGAATGCAGCATGCCGCACATCGGCACGCTCGATTTCGTCGGCCAATTCGCGGATGGCACGCATGTCGCCCTCGCGCGCCAGACGGGACAGCTGCTCCAGCTGGGCGCGCGGGGGCGGCGTCAGCTCGCTTGCGACGGCGGCCCGCTCCGTTGTCACGGCTTCCTCGTCATAACAGAGCGTCGCCCCGAGCAGGCGGCCCAAGGTCTCCAGCAAGCCATTCTGATGCACCGGCTTGGTCATGAAGGCGTCGACGCCGGCGACCAGGCTGTTGTCCTGGTCTGCCTCGGTGACGCTGGCCGAAATGGCAATGATCGGCAGCGCCGCCGCACCCGCCAGCCGGCGAATCTGCAAGGGCGCCTCGATGCCGTCCATCACGGGCATGACGATGTCCATCAGAACGGCATGCGGAGGGCGCGCGCGCACGCTGTCGAGCGCTTCCCGGGCATTACAGGCGAATTCGATGCCAAAGCCAATGCTGGTCAGCAGGTCGCCCAGCATATTCCGGTTGGCCGCGACGTCGTCGACAATCAGTATGGTCTTGCGCTCGCCCAGGTAGCCGATGACGTCGCGCTCGGCCGCCGGCGGCGCGGTCGCCGCGGCCGCCGCTTCAACTTCCAGGGTGAACCAGAAACGGCTGCCCATGCCCGCGGCGCTGGCGACCTCGATCTCGCTTCCCATCATGCGCGCCAGTTGCCGGCTGATCGCCAGGCCGAGGCCGGTACCGCCGAGCCGGCGTTGCGCGTCGCCGACCTGTTCGAAAGGCTGGAAAATGCTTTCGAGCTGGTCGGCGGACATGCCCACGCCGCTGTCGCTCACTTCAAAGCACAGTGTCAGACGTCCATTGGCGCCGGCCGGGCCGGGGCTCGTCACGCGAAGGCCTACCTGACCCTGATCGGTAAATTTGATCGCATTGCCCAGCAGGTTAAGCAGGATCTGGAGCACACGCTTTTCGTCGAGTAGTACGAGCGGCAAATGGTCAGGGGCGGACACCTCGAAGGACAGGCCTTTCTGCTCGGCGCGCACCTGGATAATTCGCGTGGCGCCGGCGACGAAGGCGGTCAGATCGACCGCGGCGAGCAGGAGTTCAAACTTGCCGGACTCGATCTTGGCGAGATCGAGCAAGTCAGTAATGAGCATGAGCAAGTGTTCGCCGCTTTGCTCGATGGTGTTCAATCCGGCAGCCTGGCGTTCGTCGAGCGCCTTGTTCCGTTTCAGGATCTGGGCATAGCCCAGGATCGCATTGAGCGGCGTGCGCAGCTCGTGCGTCATGCTCGCCAGGAAGGTACTCTTCGCGCTGTTGGCGAACTCGGCCTGCTCTTTGGCAATTTGCAACTGCGCCGTGCGATCACGGACCAGTTCCTCGAGGTGCTCGCGGTGACGCTGGAGTTCAAGTTCGGCGCGCGTGTGGTATTCGATCTCTTCCTGGAGGACGATGTTCTTTGCCTCGATTTCAAGGAAATAGGCTTGCAGCGCCTGCCGCGTATGCTCCACGCTACGCCCCAGGGCGCCGAGTTCGTCGTCCCTTCGCCAGACGAAGGGAAGCGAAAAATCGCCTTCGGCCAGCCGCGCCGACTCCTGCATCAGGCGTTTGATCGGGGCCAGCAGGCGGCGCTGCAGCAGGGCGACGATCATGACCAGCGACAGCAAGAGGGCACCGCCCACTGTCAGTGCAAAGTGGCGCCGCTCGTCCGCGATCTCGTCGTCGATCAGGCCGCCGGCCATTTCCAGGGCAACATTGCCGATCACCATGTCGTCGCGCGAGACTGTGCGTATCAAGTGGGCACTGCGTCCGTGCCGGCGCGCCGGATACTCTTTCCACAAGAAATCGCCGGTCTTCTTATCGCGTACCTTGATGGAGACGATGCGCTCATCCATGAACAGCGAAGCGAGCAAGGGGCGGCCAGAATCGGCATTGACGTTCCACAGGGGTTCCTGCATCCCCAGCGCCAGAATGTCAGTCACGTGGCGATGCTCGAATTCCCAGCGGTCCATCATTGCGTGCTCACGGCTGCGATTGCTGTAGACATTGATCGAGGCGGGCACTAGCAGCCCGACCGCGACCGCCAGTACGATTGCAAAACGCAGCTTCAAGGCAAACTTTCGATAAGGGCGTGGCGGCTAGCGGCGTACCGCACCCAAGCTGCGGGCGAGCTGGTCAAAATACCCATTCTCGATTTTCGCAATATCGGTTTGCAGCAGGGCGGCGTCGTAGGATTGCTTCAGTTTCAGGCCCAGCGGCGTGCGCTGGAAGCATACGTGCAAGGTCAGTTCGGCAAGGGGACGCTCGTCGAACAGCAACTTTGTGCGTTCCTTGCTCAACGTGGGATCGGACGCGAGAAGATAGCGCAGCACAGCTTTGTCGATCACCACCGCGCGAATCCGGCCGGCCAGCAGCTTCCTCAAGTTGACTATGTCGCTCTCCGATGCATCGACCGACAACTTGCCGCTCTTGACCATCTGGTCGAACGCGTCGCCGTTCGAGTAGCCCAGGACCACACCAAGCTTGTTGCCCGCCAAATCGTCCAGCACGCGCCAGCGCAGGGGGGCCTCGGCCAGCATCGCCAGGCCCACTGTGCTCTTGCCCATCGGGGTGGAGAAATGACATTGGCGGGCCCGCTCGGCCGTATGATAGGCGGGGAAGTAGCCGACGAAATCGGGATCGCTGCCGCCCGTCTGCATGGCGCGCTTCCAGGGTAAGTAGTCGATTCTGACGCCATAACCGAAGCGCGCAGCGACTGCCTTGGCCACTGCCCCGGACAGGCCGCCATCGGGAAGATCGCGTCCGACGTAAGGCAACCATTCCAGGCTAGCAAGATGCAGCGTCGGCGTTTCGGCGCGCGCCGACGGAGGCGGCCCGGCAAGGGCGCCGCAGACCAGCAGCAGCGAGCCTATGCATTTCATCTTGTTCCCCTCAAACGAGTGAAATCAGTGTACCTGCAAATTGTGACGCGAGAGCATATCCGGTGTTGTGCGCCAACAATATATTTACAAGGTGACCGCGGCGTGAACCTCTGGTGTCCCGAGTTGGAAATTCGTTGATGACTAAATGTGGTGAAATCGTAAGGAGACAAGGAACAAGGAAGCGGGCAAGCTGACCTGATCGCCTTCGGCCGCGCTTTCCTGGCCAATCCCGGGCAGCGGCATGTGGGCGGAGAAGAACCGGCTTGCTAGCCTGAATTTTGCACAAAAAGGGGCAAGAATGCCGTAAGTGATTGATAGAATGGGAGTTATCTAAAAACCTACCCTATCAGCACGAACACACCTTGCCCGACATGAATTCTACCCCAGAGCA
>NZ_WHJF01000170.1:0-8113 GCF_011682185.1 Massilia genomosp. 1 | reverse complement strand
TTCTTCATCCATCTGGCGCAGGTCGAAATCAGTGAGAGGCGTGGGCTTTTTTAACAAGATTGCACATCATACATTGAACTGAGTTTCCAGGCAGAAAAATTGTCTGCGGGGAGGTGATTGGTTACGTTGAGAGCGATGGTCACCTTGCAGCTGAGCGCGTTGATGAATTGGGATATGAGCGTGCGCTTATTACACCACCTTATACGGGTCCCCTTGCCTTGGTTTCAACGCCGCAAGTTGGCCGACGTGCTGTCACGCTTCGATGCCATCGGACCGGTGCGATCGCTGATATCAGGTGGTTTGATTGTCACCACAGTCGACGGCCTGCTGGTGCTGACCACGCTTGCGATGATGTTCATGCTCGCGTCCGACCTGGCGTGGCTTGCCCTTGCCGGATTGATGTTGTATGTGGCGATCCGGCTCGTGGCGCTGCCTTTCAGTATCAGGCTCGGCATGCAGTCACTTGTGGCACATGTTGCGGAAAACGGCAAGCGCATAGAAACCATCCGGGCAATTCAAACAATCAAGGCGATGGGAGCGGAGCAGGCACGGGAACGCACTTGGGCTAATAGCCTTGCCGACTGTATCAGGTACGACCAGCGCCTGAATCTGACCAATCAAGTCTTCACTAGCGCGCTCGGCCTCCTTAGTGCAATGATCATGGTCTTCATCGTCTTTAATGGCGCGGGGGCGATCATCGATGGCAGCATGTCTGTCGGTCTGCTGTACGCATTCATGGCATATGAGGGGCAGTTCATGGCGCGGTCCAGCGCATTTTTCGAACAGCTTGTCCAGTGGCGTATGACGGATATGTACTCGCACCGGTTAGCGGACGTCGTTCTGGTCGAACGCGAACACGGCGTGGACGCAGCATCGCCCGACGGCACCACGATTGATGGCGCCGTGGAACTGTCCAATGTCGCTTTCGCGTACGCGCCACAGGACCCGTATGTTCTGCGTGGGGTATCGCTCAGGATTGACAAGGGGGAGTTTGTGGCTATTGTCGGGCCTTCCGGTGCGGGAAAATCGACGCTTTTGAAAATTGTGTGCGGTTTGTATACTCCCACGGCCGGCGAGGTAATACTTGACGGTCGCACGGTCAAGGCGTGGGGGACACGGACGGTCCGAAGATCGTTCGGAACGGTCATGCAGGACGACGAGCTTTTGTCCGGCACCATCGCCGAAAACGTCGCCTTCTTTGACGAACAGATTGATTTACCGCTGGTGTGGCGATGCCTCCAGCGCGCAGCAATCGATGAAGATATTCGTCGGATGCCGATGGGAACCGACACCTACATTGGTGATATGGGAGGGACACTGTCGGGCGGTCAGAAGCAACGGCTGCTCCTGGCGCGCGCGCTCTACCGGATGCCGAAAATCCTCCTGCTTGACGAGGCTACGTCGCACTTGGATGCCCAGTGTGAAGCGCGGATAAACGCTGCACTCAAGTTACTGGCGATTACCCGCATCGTGGTTGCTCACCGGCGCGAGACGATCGACAGCGCGGACCGCATCATCTGCCTGGACGGTGGGGGGAGAGTATGCTCCGACAGGTCGCGCCAACAATATCCTTCTACAGAACGTTGAACATGACAGGTGCGTCGATCTTTTTTGTCAGTTTCGAATCCTTCAGCCGGGAAAGCGCAGCCTGAAAGTATTACCTGCGGCGCCGCTGTCCACCTCCGCGCTGCCGCCGTGCAGCTGCATGATCGAGCGCACGATCGCCAGCCCGAGCCCGCCGGTGTCGCCATGCCCGCTGCGGGCGGCGTCGGCGCGGTAAAAGCGCTCGAACAGGTGCGGCAGATGCACGGCGTCGATCGGCGCGCCGATGTTATGCACGCTCACTTCCACCATCCCGTCGACGAGCGCGCTGGCGATGCCGATCTTGCCGCCGGGGGCGCCGTAGCGCAGCGCGTTGGCCAGCAGGTTGGCCAGCGCGCGCCGCAACAGGGCCGGGTCGGCCCGCACGCTGCCTTGTACGCGGCTGTCGAACGTCATCTGGCGTTCCTCGGCCATGCCCTCGAAATAGTCGCACAGCTGCGCCACCAGCGACGCCAGCTCCACTTCGCTGCGCTGCACCGCCGCTTCCGGCTGCTCGTTGCGGGCCAGGAACAGCATGCTGTCGATCATGCGGGAGAGCCGCTCGTATTCTTCCTGGTTCGAGGCCAGTAGTTCCTCATAGTCATCCGTGCTGCGCACCCGCGACAGGGTCTGCTGGGTGTGGCCCATCAGGTTGTTGAGCGGGGTGCGCAGTTCGTGCGCCAGGTCTTCCGAAAAACGCGACAGTTGCGCAAAGCCGTGTTCCAGGCGCGCCAGCATGGTGTCGAGCGCCGCGGAGAGTTCGGCCAGTTCGCTGACGTCGCCGCGCCCGGCCAGGCGCAGGTGCAGGTGCGCGCTGTCGATGGCGGCCGCGCGCGCCGCCAGCCGCCTGACCGGCGCCAGCCCGTGCCGGCTCACCTGCCAGCCCAGCGCGAACAGGAGCAGGCCGCTGGCGGCCAGCGCAAGCAGGAGCTTGGCGCGGTACGAGGCCAGCATCTGCTCGCGCTCGGCCAGCAGCTTGCCGGCCACCAGGGTCAGGCCGGCGCCCCGGTGTTCCAGGCGGCGCCAGGCCAGGCGCGCGGGCGCGGCCCCTTGCACGTCGCCGAACTGGGTGTCGGCGCGGCCCGGCAGGCGCGGCACGGGCAGGTGCGCGGGATTGACGGAAATGCGCGCGCTACCCTGGTCGTCGATGATCCACAGCATGCTGTCGCGGTTGCCGAGCATGTTGCCGTAGAGCTGGGGCCGGCGTTGCAGGGCGTCGATGCTGGCGCTGTCGTCGATCAGCGCAACCATGCGCTCGACCCGCCCCGCCAGCGCCTGGTCGTCGCGCCAGGCCAGTTCGCGCGCCAGCGACTGGTACAGGTACACGCCCATGGCGCCGGTCAGCACGGCGCCGGCCAGCGCGAATTGCAGCGCCAGGCGCAGGCTCAGCGAGCGCGGGGCGCGCATCAGGGCGGCGCTTCCAGGCGGTAGCCGGTGCCGCGCAGCGTATGGATCAGCTTGACGGGAAAGGGGTCGTCGACCTTGGCGCGCAGGCGCCGGATGGCGACGTCGACGACATTCGTGTCGCTGTCGAAATTCATCTGCCACACCTGGGAGGCGATGAAGCTGCGCGAGAGCGCTTCGCCTTCGCGGCTGAGCAGCAGGTGCAGCAGCGCGAACTCCTTGTTGGTGAGCACGATGCGCTCGCCATTGCGGGTGACCTTGCGGCGCAGCAGGTCCAGGTGCAGGTCGGCCACTTGCAGGGTGTCGCGTTCGCGCGGCGGGCCACGGCGCAGCAGGGTGCGCACGCGCGCCAGCAGTTCGGCGTAGGAAAAGGGCTTGACCAGGTAATCGTCGGCGCCCAGTTCGAGCCCCTTGACGCGGTCTTCGACGGCGTCGCGCGCGGTCAGGAACAGCACCGGCGTGGCGCCGCGCCGGCGCACGATGTCCAGGAGCTGCCAGCCGTCCAGGCCGGGCAGCATGACGTCGAGGATGATCAGGTCGAACGTTTCTTCCTCGATCAGGTGACGCCCGTCATGGCCGTCGCACGCGACCGACACCATGTAGCCGGACTCGCCCAGGCCCTTGCGCAGGTAGTGCGCCGTCTTGCTTTCGTCTTCCACCAACAATATGCGCATGCCTGCTCCCGGTATGCGTCCGATTATGCCCCAGCCGGGCCTGCGGGCCGATGACAAATTCGTCATCCGGGCGTCATCGTGGCGTCGGGCGGGGGGCGTTAGCATGGACTCTTTGCTGCCAACTGCGAAGGATGTACATGGCTTTGCGCCTCGCTTCACTTTCATTGTCGCTGCTGCTGATGAGCGGCGGCGTGGCTGCGGCGCCGCTGCCGCGCCTGGACATCGCGCTGCCGCTGGCCGGCGACCTGGTCGACGCCACCCTGGCCGCCTGCCAGGCCCAGGGGCGCGGCGCGGCGGTGGCCGATCGCGGCGGCAACCTGGTGGCGCTCAAGCGCGCCGACGGTGTCGGTCCGCACAACACGCTGGCGGCCCAGCGCAAGGCGTACACGGCCTTGTCGGCCAAAACGCCGACCCGGGTGCTGGCCGAACGGGCGCGCACCGAACCCGACACCGCCAACCTGACCAGCTTGCCGGAATTGCTGTTGCTGGGCGGCGGCTTGCCGCTCCTGTCCGGCAACGAGGTCATCGGCGGTATCGGCGTGGCCGGGTCCGGCGGCGCGGCGATGGACGAGGCCTGCGCCGCCCGCGCCATCGCTTCGCTCGCAGCAAAGCTGTCGATTCAAACCAATCAAACCAATTAAGGGAGTATGACCATGAACATCACATCGCTTGCCGCCGCCCTGATGCTGTCGGGCGTGGCGCAACTGGCCGCCGCCAATCCGCTCAGCGTACACGTGCTCAATTTGCAGGATGGACTGCCCTCGGCCCAGGTCGAGGTGACCCTGGAAAAGCAGGCCGGCAAGCAGTGGGTCGCGCTGGGTGCGGGCAGCACCAATGCGGACGGCCGCATTGCCGCGCTGTTTCCCGAGGGGGAACGCTTCGACAAGGGCATTTACCGGGTGACCTTCAAGACCGGCGCCTGGTTTGCCGCCAGGAAGATCGACAGCTTTTTCCCGGAAGTGCCGGTATTGTTCGTGGTCGATGGCAAGGCTGGGCATTACCACATCCCATTGCTGATCAGCCCGTTCGGGTTCTCGACCTATCGCGGCAACTGAGTCGCCGGGTCAGCGCATCTTGAGTGCGTCGGTGAGCGACCATTTGAGCGGCGCCCCGGCGCTGTCGGTGATGGTGGTCAGTTCGCCGAAGATGCGTCCCTGCACATTGTCCGGCAGGCGCACGAAGGCCGTGTTGCCGACCGCATCGTCGCCATGCACGAAGCCCCAGGTAAAGAACTTGATCGCCGCAACCGTCTTGTCGGGCGTGTTGCTGACCTGTGGCACGATGGCGTAGGTGCTGGCGGTGATCGGCCAGCTGCCGGCGCCTGGTTTGTCGGTCAGCATTTCTTCATACGCCGCTTTGCTCGCCCAGCCGCTGTTGTTCATCGCCGACAAGAAACCGGCGCCGGTTGGCGAGACGAATTTGCCATCGCGGTTTTTCAGGGTGGCAAAGCTCAGCTTGTTTTTCGCGACATACTGGAAGTCCACGTAGGCAATCGCGCCCGGCGTTTGCTTGAGCGCCGCCACCGCGCCGGAACTGCCTTTCACGGGCATGGTGCCGGCCGCCCAGGCAATGCTGTAGTTGCTGCCATAGCTGGCTTTCCAGTCCGCGCTGCTTTTGCTCAGGTAATCGGAGAAGTTGTAGGTGGTGCCGGACCCATCCTGGCGGGTCACGACCGTGATCGGCAGGGCGGGCAGGGCCACTCCCGGATTGAGGGCCTGCACCTTCGGGTCATTCCATTTCGTGATTTTCCGGCTGAAAATCTCGGCCAGCACCTCGCCCGTCAACTTGAGCTGACCGCTGCTCACGCCAGGCAGGTTGAAAACAGGAACGATGCCCGACACAGCGGTAGGAAAACACAACAGTTTGCCGGCCTTGCGTTCGTCAGCGGACAGGGCGACATCGGTCGCGCCAAAGTCGACTTTGCGGTTCTTGACCTGCTGTACGCCTTCGGTGGAACTGCTCGATTGATAGCTCAGGTTCACGTTCGACGACTTGCTGTAGGCGCTCGCCATCGAGGTGTACAGGATTTCGGCGGCTGACGAGCCGGCGCCGGTCAATGACGTTTGCGCATGCACGGCAGGCGAGGCCGCGACGATGGCGGCAAAAATGATTCGTTTAGCATAAAACATAGCGTGTGTCCGTGTTCGATAGGTGATGCGGGGGTGTGGCGCCTGCATGGCTCCGGCGTCATGGCGTTGCTTGGGCCATGGCGGGCGGAAATGAGAGCGCGGGAGTGTCGTTTATCTCAGGCTGAGCCGCGCCGGGCGCGGCAGGTTCCCAGGCGTGCAACGCGGCGCAACAGCGCGGCAGGCTGGATCGCTGGCAGTGACGCTGGCTACGCGGCCGGCGACGGATTGACAGATAAGTTTCTACGATTGATGATTCTACACGGAAATATATGAAACGGAGCGTGCGCACCTGACTTTAGAGGAAAAGCTCCGAATTGCGCGCTGTTAGCAACATTAGAGAACAGCTACAATGCCAGAAAAGAATTTGTAAATACGCAAAGTTATTGTTTTGATCAAAAAAATGCCTGTCTTGATTAACTTAATGACATGTGGGCGGGCGCTTGCGCGGCGACACTGCGGACCTGAAAAAGCCACCGCATTGGCGCTGGCCGGCTGCTCACGCGCTGCGCGCCCCAGGCCGCTCAGGCCACGGCGGCGTCGCTCTCTTCATCGTCGCCTTCGCCTTCTTCCCTGGCGTCGTCGGCCTTGTATTTGAGCTGGGCGGCGCTGCAGGCCGAGATGTCGAGGTCGTCGCGCACGCCCTTGTAGGTCGAGATATGCAGCTTGCCGTCGGGATGGGCGTACAGGTAGCGCACATCGACCAGGGCGCCGACCGGCGGAATCTCGAAGTTCGATGAAATGCTGACCTTGCCCATGTCAACCTTGGCGCCGCTGGCGTCGAACACCACCACGTGTACGCTGCGCTTGCCCTTGGCAACCTGCTCGACGACGAAGGTGCTGGTTTCATAGAACACATGCTTGAGCGCGTCGCCGCCCGAGGCCGGCCGGCCGTGGGCGTAGGTGGCGTCCTTCTTGCGCAACACCACGCCTTCGCCGCGCTGTTGCCGGATCCGTTCGAAGGCCTCGGTCTTGGCCGCCGTACCCTGGTACAGCGGCGAGACCGACACATTGGCGGTCGCGCCCAGCGCCGCGCTAAGCAGCGCATGGCGCTCCACGAAGCCGAGCTCGTGCAGCTTGCGCCCGCCCAGTTCGAGGATGTCGAAAAGGGAGAGGCGCGGACCGGGCAGCGCTTCGCCATCGAGGATGGTGCCGGCCGGCAGGCCCGACAAGTCGTCCACCACGCCCAGCGGCAGCGGGACCGGAAAGCCATTGCGCTTGCTGCCGACCAGTTCGCCTGGCGCCTTGACCGACACCATGCGCCGGTGGCCGTCATCCTTTTCCTGCATGACCCAGGCGTCGTCTTGCAGCAGCTTGAGGGCGCGCTCTTCGGGAATCGGATTGAGCAACTGCGGCAACACGCCGGTGAAAGCCGATTCGAGCGCGGTGCCCTGGTAGGGGACGCCGGCGTCATCGGGGCTGTAGCCGCCTTTGAGTTTGCTGCGGACCAGGGTGTCGTAGATCTCCTTCGCCTCGGCGTAGGGCAGGGGCGTGGCGGTCTTGGCCTGGTGGGCCAGCGCGCTGCCGCGCCGGCCGTTGCGCCCGTACACCATCCAGCCACCCTCGACCGGGTCGAGGTGGCAATGGTATTCCTTGTCGGTCGAGCCCTTGGCCTGGTACAGCGAGACTGATTGTTTTTCCATGCGATTATCCTGACAATAAAATGAGATGCATAACGAGAAGCGCCATGTCGCGCCGGCGCCAGCCGTGCTGGCACGCACAGCCGCACCGGTGGTAAGATCGCGCCATGACACATACACTTGCCACCACTCTTCAGCCGACCCTGGTCCATACCCTGCGCATGCCGATCCGCTGGGGCGACATGGATGCGATGGGCCACGTCAACAATACCGTGTACTTTCGCTATATCGAACAGGCCCGCATTTCCTGGTTCGACGAGATTGCCTGCACCCCCGATCCGGCGGGCGAGGGCCCGGTGATCGTCAACGCCCACTGTTCCTTCCTGAAACAGCTCAAGTACCCGGGCGAGATCGAGATCAGCACCTTCGTCGGGCCGCCCGGACGCTCCAGTTTCGACATGTTCCACCAGATCCACATGGTCGGCGCGGACGGCAATCCGGGCGTCTTGCACGCCGAAGGCGGCGCCAAGATCGTGTGGGTCAATTTTTCAGCGGAAAAATCGGTACCGCTGCCGGCCGGGATTTGCCAGCTGCTGCCGCCGCAAAAGCGCTTGCCGCCGACCTAGCCTGAATTTTGCACAAAAAAGGGCAAGAATGCCGTAAGTGATTGATAGAATGGGAGTTATCTAAAAACCTACCCTATCAGCACGAACACACCTTGCCCGACATGAATTCTACCCCAGAGCAG
>NZ_WHJF01000016.1:0-86657 GCF_011682185.1 Massilia genomosp. 1 | reverse complement strand
CTTGGCCCACACGCAAAAACCGGTGCGGTCCCAGTACAGCACCTTGATGTGCGTGGCGCGCCGGTTGATGAACACGAACAGCGCCCCGCTCAGTGGATCCTGGGCCAGCGCATGGCGCGCCAGCGCGTACAGGCCGTCGAAGGATTTGCGGGCGTCGACCGGCTCGCCGTAGAGGTGCACGCGCACCGTGCCTTCCGGGAAGAACATCAGTGCCTCACCAGGGTCAGCACCAGGCCGTCGCCGAGCTCGATGCGCAGCTCCACATGCTTGCCCGCGCTGTCGGCGCTTGCGACGGCGCCGACAACGCCGACATCAACGAAGGCGCCTTGCAGCGTCGCCACGCCGGGCGTGCCGCGCCGCCGGTGGAAGCTCGATTCGCTGACCTTCTCCATCTTGCAAAACTCGCGCACGCTCATGCCACTGGTGGCAAAGCGCGACAGCAAATGCCGCCATTGTTCGTCCGTTCTGTTCACCCGCTTGACTGCCCGCTTACCTGCGTCCATTGCCATCTCCCTGGGATTCGTTTGTCACCAGGGATGCATTCTCCAGATCGCCATCGGGTCGCGCAATAACGCCGCTGAGCGACCGCTTACGCTAGAATGATGCGCTCTTGCCGCAAAATTTCCAGCGATTGATTCGCGCGCACCATCCCCTTGTCGGATTGCACGGCAAGGTCGGCAAGGCAATGCACCAGCGTGCGAAAATCCCGAAGTCCGAATGTGGACAGCGTCAGATAGGCGCGCAATCCCTGAAAATGTTCACGCCGCGTCTCGTCGCAGATGCCATACTGCGGCCAAGCGGCGGCGCCGCTTTGTACTTGGTGGGCGACCCACTAAACTACGCTGTCCGGCACCGGCATGTCGCCGGCCAGCGCATTGCCCGGATAGCGCAGCAGGCATAATTGGACGGCGAAGCCGATCTGGAAACACTTTTCTCCGATGGGCCATTTTCGGGCACCAGTAGCCTGTCGTGATCGCCGTTTGCGGGCAGACTCGCGGCAACCCATTGATAGAGATATGGCCGCTCGCATCGATGAGCCTCTCTCACAACTAGACTCTTGGACACCATGAACTTCCCCTGCAACACGACCTCGACCAAAGCGCGCGCTGCGCCATACCCAGCAACACCGTGCTAGCGCCGCTTTACGCGAAAGCGGACCTGTTGGACGCCTTTGCCATTGAACTGCCGCTCTAGGCGAGCGATGATCTGGAGGTCCTGGCACGACAGGTTGACGCAGCAGGGCTGGCGCATGCAGATCCAGCGCAAAGGAAGCAAGCACAAGCCAATTTCGCAGGCTCAAAAGCGGGGCAATATGCGCATCGACAAGACCCCCGCCAGGATCGAGTATGTGTTTGCCGACTTGGCCGAGATAGGCGGCAAGGGGCCTGCCCACGATCGGACTGGGGAGCGCCATGTTGCAGCTCAATCGGAAGGTGGTTGCTTACAATTTGCGGCGCCTGGTCTACTTGAAAGAGGCCAGGGTCGAGGCGTTCTGACGCCCGCAGTCCGTACGGACTGCACAAAACGAGGTTCAGCGTCCTTCAATCGGGCGGAAAACGGCTCAGTCTGACATCAAAAAGCGCCACCGCCGGCATCGCGGCTGCCAATTACGCGGAATTTACCAGCAATTCGAGGAGACCATAGAGCAATGCTGATCTCTTCAATACTTCAAAGTTTCTCCATGCAATTTCTTGTATTTATAGGTGAACTTCTCGACATTACGTTAATCCGTGGTTTATCTAGGATATAATAAAATATCGTATGATTAACATTGCAGTATCCAAAAAAGACGTAGTGCCTGACCTTGCTCAATCTGATCGGCCGTTTGATAAGTGTACTTTGGTATGCCATGAACATCCTGTGCCACACTGGGCGACCGCTCACAGAGCCACCATGAAAGAACAGTCAACCATGAAATACCATTCCACTCACGCGACCGTCGAGTTTGCCAAGCAACTCAAGGACAAGATGCGGTCAAAACGGCGCGCCGCATCCTTTGGCGCGCGGCTGCACCAAGTATCGATGCTTGTATCGAGGTCGGCACGCGTGTGTCTTTGCCGCATTGCCGAGGTGCAGACTATGTCCCACTCTTCCGCAGAGGTTTAAGCATGCCTCAAGCAGCGCGATTGGGAGATTTGATTGGTCATACGCAGCCTGGTGACAGTCCGAAAGGTGGCGGAGGGGGTGATCAGACTGGTAAGATTATCGGCCCCTGTTCCGGTAATGTGTTCACCAACGGCATCAAGGCCGCCCGAGCGCAGGTCGACAAGACGGTGTGCTCGAAACATGACCAGGCACCACCGCCGATCGCCACCGGCAG
Source organism: Massilia genomosp. 1 (assembly GCF_011682185.1). NCBI lineage: Bacteria > Pseudomonadati > Pseudomonadota > Betaproteobacteria > Burkholderiales > Oxalobacteraceae > Massilia > Massilia genomosp. 1. The sequence continues at coordinate 84,337 of NZ_WHJF01000016.1, read as the reverse complement.
CTCCACCGTCTTTATCAATGGTTTTCCAGCAGCCAGGGTGGGGGACAAAACTGTGTGTAGTGCCTTTATTACCAGCGGTTCGGGGAATGTGTTTATTGGTGGGGCCGCCGCCAAGACCGATGTAATCATATCAGACAGCTTGTTGCCGCCAATCGTCAATGAAATACTCCAGATGGCGAAGAACGGAGCGGCGCTTGTTCTGGGCAACGATCATGAAATTGCCTTTTCGGGTCCGGGGCAAGTGCTGAGCAATGCAGGTGCAACTGTAGCGCTTAAACCGCATTCCGGACGGTTCACGATCGGAGAGCAATCGTTCTATTTTAATGGCGGTTCTTCTGCGGAACGCGTTCAGGTAGAAAAAGATCTCAGATCCATCTTCAAGACAAAGCGCGGTGCCGTCATGCTCACGACGCTTGAGGCACGTCGAACCCTCTTCGGAAACAAGAAGGAGTTTGGTATCGATCTTGCGGTCCGTGACAATGCTTGGGCTAAAGTCGACAGCGACTCAATCCATGTGGATCCAAAATATCATCACGACATCGAAACCACAAAAGGAACAATTGTCATGTCGACCCAAAGAATGTTTGCACACGAACTTGGGCACGCTGTCATGAATGCGCCGGTGGAGCATGGCCCCAGAGGACGCCGAATGTTTAACGTTATCACGAATGAAAATCCGATTATGAAAGAGCTCGGCGAGCCAGAAAGGACTAAGTATGAAAAAGACGACTAAGCTTGCATATTTTATCGCAGTTTTTTTATTTCTTACATCTTGTGGAATCAAAGAGGAAAAAGTTCCGATGGACAACCGTATTGCAGTGTTTTGTCATGTTCCTTTTGATGTCTCAACATCTATCGGGATGAAGGTGTCGAATTTTTCTCATTCGTGCACATATATCGGGCAACTCAGTGTTCAGGATAGAAAATATCTGGAAATAGTGGAATTGATCAAAAAAGCCAAGCCTGGACCATTCATCGATGACGGTATCAGAGTCAAAATCACTGTTCCAGATTCTGATATCATCTATATTGATGACGACGGCGGCGTTATCATGGGGGCGACGCGGGTCAAAATGGATCAAGATGGCTTTGCGCAAGTTAAAAAAATAATCTCTAAAATGGCCAAGGAAAGCGGGCTTTCATTGGATTAGAGAGCGAGTCAGGCCGGCGAATAAGAACGCCTAACAAAACCAAGTTCTTGTTCTAAGAGCAATCACATCACTTCGGCTTAATGGCATAATTTTTTTGGAATTATAAATTTCGATTGCACTAGCAAATCTTTAATGGCACGATTCAAGTTGTATTCCGATGAACCACTTTCTTCCTTATTAATACATGCCAACAGATCAGATCTCGCTAGAACAAGTGTTTGTCGAACAAGCGGAATACTTGGAGGACGAATCTTTTACGCGCTGGAGCGCATCGCATCCGGATGAAGACGCCATATTACGAAAGTTGACGCACGGCGGGGCTAAACTAATTTCAGGCCCTCGCGGCTGCGGGAAGACTACGCTGTTGAAAAAAGCCTTTCATATGCTCATTTCCGATAACGACGCAGCATTTCCGATTTACGTCAATTACAAGCGATCGTTATCGATAGAGCCTTTATATACTTCGGGGAAAAACGGAACTTATTGGTTTCATCAATGGATTATCTTGAAAATTTATCAGGGAATATACGAAAGTCTCAAAGAGATAAATAATCCAACGAACTTATCCATTTCGTTAAAAAAGGCAAAGGAATCCTCTGACTTTCTCGAAATGTCGAACTCGAGTAAAGTTGATCAAGATGCGGTATCAATCGGTCGACTAGAAGAGGATATTCTTCGAGTTCTTGAAAAAACAGGGAGATATAGATGTGTCCTGTTGCTTGACGATGCTGCGCATGCGTTTTCCCCTGACCAACAAAGAGATTTCTTCGATTTTTTCCGACAAATTAAATCGAAAGAAATTTCTCCAAAGGCAGCTATCTATCCCGGCGTCACAAACTACTCATCCTCATTTCACGTCGGACACGACGCTGAACAAATTGATGTCTGGATCAAGCCTGATAGGGACGAGTATATTCAATTCATGCGGACTATTATCGGCGCTAGGTTCCCTTCCGGCATTGATTCAACAATAGAACAAAACGCGGTAGCGGTCGACTTCCTTTGCTATGCTTCGTTCGGCGTGCCTCGCGCATTATTAAACATGCTACAAAGTTTGATAGTCGAGGACGGAGACGAGGAAACACTAAGTATCGATTTCAGCAGAACCTCCGTTTTACGAGCGGTTAAGCAACATTATGCTAACACCAAGAAATTGTTTACATCTTTGATTGGAAAGGTACCAGTTTACAAGCGTTTCATAGAAACTGGAGAGGTTATTCTGGGGAATTCTTTTGAGCTTTTAAAGAAATATAACAAGGAAAAAGATGATGTAAAGCAAAGTGTCTCAATTGCCATTCCAGACGCTGAGATGTCTCCAGAATTAATCCGCGTTTTTGCATTATTTCAATATGCTGGGCTTTGCATCCCGAAAGATGAGCTTGTGAGCCGAGGTGAGAAAGGACGCTTTCGGATTTTTACTATGCACTACGCAGGCCTCGTCGACACCAACGCATTGCTTGGTTCAAAATCGCTGAATATCCAGTCTTATGTTCGTGCCTTCACTCAACGTAATGCGCACGAGTTCACGCGTACCAGGCCAAAAACATTGTTATTGGGTGCTGCCACTAGTGATGCGTTCGCGTTGTCATTGCCGCCGTGTTCCGCGTGTGGAACTCCACGCCTTTACGAAGAGGCGCAGTTTTGTGCTAAGTGCGGTAATCCGCTAACACTATCATCGACATACTTAAACTTGATGAATAGCGATATAGCAGATCTTCCGCTTACCGAAGCAAGGGTAAAAAAAATAAAGGAGCAATCATCAATAAGGAAGGTGAAAGATATTTTGATGGACCTGGAACATAGCCAACTTTTACAGGTGGATCGAATTGGAAAAATTTGGGCTGCGAAAATTGTTAGATTGGCGGAGGAGTTTGTAGAATGACGTGGAAGAATTCGGTAACGATGTCCACGGGCCACTTCCCATGTCCCTCAGTCGACTCGTTTGTGGTTGAGCAGCCGCGTGGTACAAATTCCCCAATCGATGCTTTTTACGCCGCGAGCGGTCATATTTTAACGAAGAGTTCGCCGGCGTTTGATAATGAGTACGGTGAAGATTTCGTCGGCTTACTGTTTGTTGGCTTGATTTCAGCGACAGAGAATTACTTTCGAGATATTCTCGGCGAAATCTTATCGATTTGCCCTGTTGCTCAGAATCAGGCAGCCGATGAGAAGGTTCAGCTGGGGTCGTTACTGTGGGGGCCAACAAATCTTCATAATCGTAGTGCATTCGAGTTTCTCGCTTTTTCTAGCGCAAAGAATGTGAAAGAAACTTTTAATAAGTTTATCGCTCATACGATATCCCAACATGGGGTTTGGAATTCTATGTTAGTCGAGTATGACAAACTTTGTGAGTTCAGGCACGCCGTAGTTCACTCTGGGCACATAATAGCTGGAAAGAACGCATTAAAACTGAACCTTAAACCAAGTAAACGCGTACTGAAGCTAACGATGGATTACGGCCGGCTACAAGCTGCCGGGCGGGTGTGCACAGCATTCGTACAGGCCGCAAACATAGAACTGTTTGAGATGCTGGTTAGTCGTTGGGCAGTGTCATGGCGCAAGTTGCCATCATGGTCTCCCGAGCAAGAGCAGTGTCTGAAGAAAATTCACTCGACTTTTCTATCAAAACGTGACAAGAAAAATAGGACCCTTATTACTGAACTGACCTATACCGATTTTCTCAAAGCTGTTGAGCTTGACTTCAATTTGTAAGAAAAGAATTAGTAAGTCCTAACCATAGCTTATGCGGTAAGGTTTCCCCGATCGCGTTGAAAAAGGTCTGCTTTGGGGCTGAACTGGCCCCTTAACCGGCAACCATCACGTGTTAATGTGCGATTTTTTCGAATTTTGTGGGCATCTCACCTAGCCGGCTGGCTGCAAGTGGTGCTTGCGATCGGTGCGCTCAGCGACGTCGCGCGTCGTACCTGATTGGGTAGCGAACCGGAATCCGGGCTGATGATGGGGCATCGGCGCGATACCACTGGTTGCCAACGTCGCTTGTCTGATGCTGATTGCTAAAAGCGCGACCGTGGCGTGCACATGAAAGCGAGTTGTATTTTCTCCGTGAACGACATCGTCGCCAATATCGGCGTCATCGTTGCCGGTGCCTTGGTGACCTGAACCGGCTCGCCATACTCCGACCTAGCTGTCGGCGCCATCATTGGCGTGATCGTGCTCAACGGTGCCCGGCGCATTTTGCGTCTTAACTAGATTCGGCCATGCGCACTACCTTCAATCCTCGGCAGCACACTGTTCTTTGAATACGTTCCAGCTGCCGAATAGCCAGCTCAAGAGCAAGACGCTTTGTGCACTTTGGCGCCACATGCTCGGCTTGTCTAAGCAGCGGCACAGGATTTCGATGCCCGCCGCCGACACCGTCTTCTCGAAATCTGGATGATGCCGCAGGAAGCCGAAGTTCCGCGCGAACTCGGGGGCAAACATTTGCCGGCAAATTTTTCCGCCAGCGGTAAGCATGTTCCGTTCTCCAAGAGCGCGGGTGATGCCGGCGTTCGCAGCCGTGCGATCGATGACGTCCCCGCTGTCATGCAGAACATCGATGCAGAACTGGCTGAGGCTCGTCAAAATTTCCACGTTCTTGTCGGTGTCGACGCATGTGAACGTATCGACAAGCGCCATCTCGTCCGGGAGGTAAAATTGGCTATGCAGTTTCTGTGGCGGGGTCCAGCATGCGTTCAACAGCGCATGGTGCTCAAGACAGAAAAAGACGGCGGGTAGCTGGTGCGCGCGGCGCCAGTATCCGTACGGATTTTTCCTTTTGTCGTCCAGCAGACACTGTGGGCACGCACGCCAGGTGCGCACGTTGCCGTTGGAAAGCGTTGACAGGCCGTAGCCGGCGCTCGCCACCGGCGACCCCGAACTTCCCCTGTGCCAGGGATGCCCGCCAACACGGTCAAAGAAGGGCACCAGGGTGGTATGCGCGATGACGCTTGGCGCGTCTCCGAACCGGGCGTGCGAGACGTTGACGAACGTGTCCACGTTGACTGGAAATTCGGACACCCGCATGTTATTGAACGGGCCGAACAATCCACGGCAGGCATCGCGGTCGTTGCGCGCTGCATTGGCGCGGCGTATCCGTACAGCGAGGCTGTAGAGCGTTTCATCCTGGCGATGAATGGGAAGGGAAGAAATGTGCATAGTGCGCTCCTTCCCATGTTCGACAGTCGGTCAGGAGATCGGTTCGGCATCCCCGGCGCGACCGCCGATCGGCCCCCGTCGTGATGTGCGCAATTTGTAGGCTCTGCCGGCACGGTAGAACGTCTTTTCCGGGCAGGGGCCAATCCAGTTGCGGCCCACCCCGCGCGACGCCAGGATCTGCATGATCTCCTGGATCGACGGCCCGCCACAGCGCCGAACGCCATCGAAGTAGTTGAAAACCTCGCGCGCCTTGTAGACCTCTAGCCCTGCCAGCTTTATGATCGTGTGGAACGTCGTTGCCGGGTCCTCCAGCGCCTGCAATGTCCATAGCAGACGCCGGGCATAAAAATGCCATGTGGATTCCGCATGGCTTTCTGCGGCTGCACGGGCAAGGGGGGTGCTTTCCTGCTTCGGCATCGAGATATTTTTCGGACGGAAGGACGCAGTCTTGACCAACTGATTCATCGTTACGCGAAATGGCCGCGTCTCCTTCCTATAGATGGCGTTGGCGTTCTTAACGATGGCGTCCGCCCACTGTGGGTCCAGCAGCCGGTCTCGCTCCGTGGACTTCAGCAATTTGATAGCGTCACGCTTTTTCTTGCTCGACTCCTCGTGCAAGCGGGCATCAATTTGCCTGCACGCGTCTGGCAAATACCTGACGAGCCGCTTCATAGAGCCGACGCAGTGATGCCACAGCTTCTGCGAGTCATAGCCATTGCGCCTCGCGACCTCGATCATCTCGTCCATGAGGATATCCGCCGCCGGTTTTTCTGTCGCAACAGGACCGGATTGTCTGCCAGCGTTACAACTTGAGGCTGTCCTGGCAACGTCCTCAATACTCCTGAGAAATGCTCCCGGTTCCCTGAACAGGTAGAAAGAGAACAGCAGATGGCGGTACAGAGGTGCCTCAATGGTCAGGGACGACTGCAGGACATGGAACCAGCCGCTGGTCTTGGACTTGCGGTACGAAGGGTCCACCTTCGCCAAAAGGTCGGTGCCATAAAATGCCTCGATTTCGGCAAACAGCGCCTTCCGCTTAATGCGATGACCGCCGCACGTGAAACCCAGCTTGATACTGCGTTCTCGATACACTTCAACTAGTTGCTCTGCCGTCAATGCGATCTGCGATTCCGCTAGCAAAGCTTTTGCAAAGCGGGCGAACTCAAGCTCCGTGCTTGTCGAACATGCGACCGACTCTGGAGCGACCGCGAGGTTACGGCCACATTCACACCCCATCCATGCCGACAGGATGAGCTGGTTGGGTTGAGCGAATGGCTGGCGACACGATGGACACAGGTCTATCAGCGGCAGGCCGTGTTTCCAGCATACGGTCACTCCGGGAATTTGATGCGAACGATGAAGGTAACGGCAACCGTGGACCTTTTCGTCATCGGCCAGGCATTCGGCGCAGAGGTGAGTAAGGCGGCTACCTCCCACCAGGCGCTTGGGCAGCTCGATCGCCGCGACGGCGTTGCCAACGACTCTACGCTGCGTGGTCTGGGTCCCGAAGAACCGTCGAAATAACGGAAGCAATGTGCTTTGGTCCTGCAGGCGGCGCAAGTTTTCCACTGGCGTGCCCGGCAAGCGAATGGCGAGTTTGTCCAGATGGGACTGAACCAGGGGCGTGAGGCTGAAAGGCGGACGACCGAACAGTTCATGATAGGTAGCGTGGTCTGGTGGTTGACCGCGCCGTATGTGATAGCGGCTGACCCGCGAACCGAGTGTCTCGTCCGGAAAGCCGGCCGGGAAGAATGGCAGGGTGTTGACTGGGTTCGTCTGTTTGCTAGGCCGCGTCATCAGATTCCTTTCGTCGGTGGTACAGCAGGGTTATCCTGATTTTGCAGCAAGCCGATTCCTGTAATGAGATACTCCTGCAACCCCTTGTTACGCATGTCGTCGTTTTCCAGATCGGCCGCTACCTGCTCAGTAGCTGCTTGCTGATTCTTCGAGCGCGTGCGACGTCTTGTAGCCGATTCGGCGGCCTGTTGTGCGATCGGCTTTCGCATCTTCTTCGCGCTATCTTCGCCGGCCGCTGACTGGTCTGCCTGGTTATCGGCGCCTTCGGGCTTTCCATTCGGGTAGCATCCCCATCGTTGCGCGTAGCGCTCCCATGGCACGTCGTCAAAATTCATCAGCAGAAGAGGATTTTGATCGCGAAAACCAGCGATCAGTTGACGATCGCGGCTGCTGAAGTCGGGACCAAGGAATGCCTGCCGCATGTGCTCTTCGGTAACCGACGTATTGCCTTGGTCCAGCGCCAATCGTTGGGAAGCAACGCGGATACGCGCTCCGTACGAACGGATGCCGCCGCAAAACCTGAACAGTATGGCGCCGTCCTTGTCCTCCACAGAACAGGGCTCAGGCATGACGTTGTAGCGCCACAAGGCCGGCGCCAGGACGTCGGTAAAGTCGAAGTCATCCTTCGTAACCGGATGCATCTCGATGTTCCCGGCCGACCCGACGCGCCGCATATCTTGAGAAAAACGGTCCAGGGCATCCATCCCGAGAGGATTACCCATCAGGACCAGCGGAGTACCGAAATTGAGCAAGCGCAGGAAGAAGGTGGCAGCCAAGCCGCCGCGGTTGCCCCCGGAAAAATTGCGGCCCTGAAGCTCGTCGATTACCAAGACACCGACTGCGTGGTTATTGAGGATGATGCCGACATGAACTGCCAGCTTTTCGTTGCTGAGCTTTGTCAGTCTGCGATCGCCCGAATATCCGGTACCGGCGCAGTCATCGACAGCAACAAGAATCTGGAGGAGCAATCCGCCGAGAGAACCGTCATGGCTCATCGCCACGTAGAGCCAGCAAATTTGCGTCATGTGGTTCCAGTCGGCGCTGCTTGAGTGACCATGTTCAAATGTGGGAGGCAGCTGCTTCAGCGCCCGCATGACTTCGTACGTTTTGCCGAGGCCGGTGATGCCGGCCACTCTCATGCATTTGGCCGAGTGGGGGAACCACGGCAGGTCTTTCAGTTCCTTTCCCGCATAACGGGCGATAGTCATCAAATGCGCGCGCGGTGCGATTTGAGTCGGGTCCCGTGCGATATACCCGCGCCGGATCATTCGGTACAGCCGCGTCGTGGTGTCGAGGGACGTAAGGGTCGGTTCGAACATTTGCTCCTGCATCAGGTCCAGCAGATCGTGGCGTGCCGTAATGCCGAGGTTCGGGATGTCCAAGCCCGCAAGAGGCCAGTTCTGCAGCCGCGTCTCCAGATCGTTTGTCGAAAGATACGGTTCAAGCGCGTCGAGGAAAGGGTTTCCCGGCAGAGCAATCGATCGGGTTTCGCACATCGCAGTCATGAAAATTTCCTTTCGTTGTTGAAGCGCGCCAGCTGCGCCTTCCTGATGTCAAGCAGCGTCATCGATCCTGCGGGGGCTTGATGTGCAGCTGGTACTGGTTTGGGCGGCGGTGGCGGTGGCGGTGCCAGTTGCGGGCGAGGCGCTGGGCTGTCGCCGGATTTCGGCTGCGCCGGCGTGTCCTGGCCACGTGCGCGTCCGATTTCATTATTCAGCTCGGCCCGGCGTTCAGCGGCTTGCGCGGCCCTGACGCCCGCTTTTTTCCGGCTCGGCGCCTTCTGTCCTGCAAGTGCCGCCCGTGCGGCGGACTGCCGCTCCTTGGCATAGGCCTCTTCTTCGTTCCTGAACGACTGCTGATCGACCCCGTCCTGGTCGCGCCGCGTGGCACCAACGACCTGATCAAGTTTTTGCGCGTCGTTGAGCGCACACAGGTCCGGGATTCCGCCCTCATGAATAAACAGAATATCGTCGCGGATGTTCGGGATGGCGTGAATTCCTCGCTGGTCGATCAGATACACCTGGCTCAGGTCATCAGGATCGGCGCTCACCACAATATGGTTCTTGCCGCGCGTCGCCGCCTGAATGATGCCAGCCTGCGCCAGGTAAGCGTTGCTGAACTTGGCGCCATGGAGGAGTTCCACGCCGTTGCCCATCTTGGGCCGATGCAGCACCAGTCCGCCACGTTGGACGCTTGCCGTAAATTTGGGAAGAAGGTGCGCGCGCAAATACATCGGATCGATAGGCTTTGCTGAAACGTAACCGTTTGCCTGTGCCCAGCGATAGACTTCGATCCTGGAACGATTCGGTGTCCTTCCTTTCGCCGAAAATTCCCTTCGCATTTCGGTAGGGATCATGTGCAAGGGCAGTTCTTGCTTCGTATTCGCCCAATGAATCCACAGTAGCAGTAGGCGCATGTATGCGTAGCGCGTGAGAAGTGCTTTCGTGATGGCAAGGGGCTCGCCCCGTGTGGCCTGACGGCCTTTTGTCGTACCGCTCAGTTGATGGTCGAAATTGGCATGGCGAGAATGATGGCCGGATTCAGAGGAACTGTTCCGGTCCGCGCGCCCGCTCGATACAAATTCGATGCGCGATGACAGCTCATCGACGATCGATTCCATGCCGTCGCGGCTGCGCAGTTCTCCATTGTCGGCAAGATACCGGGAGAAAAATAGCGAAGGAAAATCTTCTGACGGCAGATCGAGGTTGTATTTGGCCAGCATGGCAGACTTGTCCGTTGCGGCGCGAAGAATGGCCAGCTTGGCGTCCTCGGTGCCCAGACTGTCGATACCGACATGCAAGCCAACATACAGTCCGAGCCACGCGTCGCGCACAAAGAGCCCCCGGCCTACCCCGATCGGCTGCAGAGGGTTGCCACAGGCGACCTGGTTGACGTCGATCGGAGAAGCATCCAGTGACCCTACCTGGCCGATCATCGTGATGCCGTCGCGCGCGGTGCCTGCCAGCGGCCGGAAATTCTTTGCCCAATGGCCTTCGCCCATCATCCGGCGGGCCGCCGCATGCTCATCTTTTCCCCCAGGACCTCGATAAGCAAACTCGCCTTCCGTCGGCCGGCGATGTGCTTCCAGCAGCTCGGTAGTCCAGTAGCCATGCTTTTTCACATAGCCATTGCTGTAATAAGTGGCGCACATCGCGTAGTACGCTTCGCGCATCTTTGTTCCCGGCAGGACGAAGGCGCGGTATCCGTCCTGGATGTTTTCGATGTCTTTTTCCGTGAGGGCAAGCCCCGCAAGCTCCAGGTTGCCAGCCTTGACCGCAGCATTTTTCCGGCCCAGCTTCACCCCGTTCTTCGCCAGCCGGGTTTTCCCCGGAGCACCTGAACGTCCAGTGTTGTTGGGCAGTAGCGCATTTCTGATACAGCCGAAGGCGTAGTAGCGGTGGAGCGCGTCGAAAACTTGTGTTGCACTGACGCCCGCTTCGCGCGCACGTTCGCGCACCAGCTTGTCGAGGCAGGTCAGGTCGGGTGGCTTGGTCGCCGCGTCAGGTGACTTGGTGGTGATACTGATGAGCGGCTCAATCAACTTCAGCTTGAAGTTGCGCTTGATTTCCAGTGGGGAGAGGTGCTGATCCGCGACCGGCACTGTTGGGGAATTCTTGGGAGGAGCGAGCTTGCGCAGATCTTCGTCGCTGTAGAACCAGTGGTTGGGCAGGGTCAGCGTCGTCTTTTGAATCGTTCTGGTTTCAAGCCAGTGCAGCAGTTCGGACAGTCTCCTTGAGTAGAAGCCCTTGGCGTAATAATTGATCTGCTTGGCGTGCGTCTCGTTTCTCGGAGAAGGAATTGGGATCAATGTCACGCGGTCGATAGCCGGGATCACTTCCAGGACGCGGTGTAGGCCAATGATCGGAACGCCTGTCCCGTTACTCACCAGCACATCGCCAGGCGCAAGCGATAGATCGTCCATCACCAGCTCTCCCCGAACAGTCGGCGCCGCAGCGCATCCCGCAGGGCACGTCCACCTGGGCGCACGGGATGCGAATGGTGGATGCGAACTGTTGGGTCAATGTCGATCGCCTGAGTCCAGCAACAATGCCGGAACAAAAACCAGGCCTCGTCGAGTTGAAGCGAGCATCCTGCAGCGGCGCGCGTCACCGCTTCGACAATGGAGAGCTGCCCATGGTCTTCGATGAGCGCAGCGAACTGCGCTGAAATGGGCCGTAGTTGCGGCGTGCTTTGCAGCGTGGAGGCGTCCAGCCAGTTCTCCAGCTGGCCGGCGGTCAGGACGGAGATCAAGGCGGAGCTGGAGACGTAGTACCGGGCATTGATTTCGACCGAGTACCGTCTTTCCAGTTCGAGCCGCTCGCGTGTGCGCCATTTCACCGTGTCGTCCGGCGTATCGATGGGTTTGGATGAGAAGATCGTCAGCGCACTGCCGGTGCCGTGGTGCGTGGTTGCCACCAGATCCAGGCTCGCCACGTAGGGAACGCGGGTTCCAAACTCCGTCCCGTGCTTTATCCCAGCTTCCCTGGCGATGGCGGCCAAGCCTTTCGACCAGGGGCGGCTCCCGTTTCGGGTTTCGGATTGTGTTTCCAAGGGGTGAGGATGGGCGATCGGCCAGATTGGAAACTGCTCTCGCAGGTCCTTCACTCCGAGCCATAGCAACAGCAGCGCGGTGTGATACTCGCCGCGCGAGAAATAGTGCGCCGTACGCCGCAGAGGTGGCATCCACGAAATGACCTGGTTCGATGCCGGCGACGGATTCTTGCGTCGAAGCGTCAGCCAGGGAAGATAGGTGGCTCCAGACCCAATGCCGTGTCCTCGCGCAATTCGGGCGGCAAGCTTTTCAGCCGTCATTCCTCGCGCGCGTCGTGCTTTCGGAAGCGGTTCAGTGAACAACGCCACATCGTCGCTATCGTATCCAAGTTGATTGCTAGAACTAACTGCGCCGGATTCTGCCATACCAGGCCTCGCCACTATGCCAGTATTTCTATTTGCAACTCAATGGAGCAGAGCCGCCACGAGAATATCAAAAACAGGTAATAGTTAGTTCAGCATTTTGTACTGATCGCGCCCCGCGCAGCGTCATGCCGCTCCAGGGCTGCGCCCAACTGCTCATACTGTGACAGCTACTTCTTCGCCGCAGTTCCTGAACGCCGTGGTGGAAGCGCTGGCGTGGGCTCAAGCGGCGGAAGCGATGCCGGAAGGCGTAAGGCCAGCTGCATCAATTCCAGCTGCACCGGCCGCAGCGTGTCGATCTGGCGCCGCAATTCATTAAACATCCGGTACACCTCTTCCGAGGCGCCGTGCGGCAACACAATCCGGCGCTGGGACTCATCCAAGGCATCCCGCAGACGGTTGTGCCACGGCTCGTCCAGGTTCAGCCCTTCTACCAGCCGACTCACGAAGTCGTCGCCTGGTGGTCCTTTCGAACCCAGTTCGATCGCCGATATGTAGCTCTGCTCGTATCCGAGCTTGGTAGCGAACTCGGCCTGGCGCATACCGCAAAAGACCCGCAGGTCCCGAAATGCTATCGCGAAAGGGCTCATACGCCAGACCCGGAAGTTATAAGTGCTGCATGAAGGCATAATACGGACATAATTTTTCCTTTGTCAATCGAAAATTGCAGATCTCAAATCGGGAAATAGCTTGCCTGGGGTGAGCGCCACTTTTGTAGAGGAGCAAGCGGACTCTGCTCGTTTAAGCTTTTATTCTTTTGACCGGTCGCTTCGTTTCAGTTTCTATTCTTCTGTTTCAGTTTCTATTCAGGCGCAACAACAGCTAAACTTGACGGAGTGAAACCATCGGTCTATATTAATGACTCGCAAGTAAGTTACGGAATAGACCCCATGCAATGTCCCCTTGAGATGAAGCCGCGCTGGGAGCGCCGTAAAGACGCGCGCCCCCAGGAGCTGCTCGCCGCCGCCCTCGACCTGTTCGTCGAACGCGGCTTCGCGTCCACGCGGCTGGAAGACGTGGCCAAGCAAGCCGGCGTGTCCAAGGGCACCCTGTACCTGTATTTCACCAACAAGGAAGAGCTGTTCAAGGCGGTCGTGCGCGACACCATCGTGCCCGCCCTGGGCGCGGCCGAAGACATGATCGCCAGCTTCGAAGGCGGCAGCGCCGACCTGCTGCGCGCCGTCATGATGGCCTGGTGGGAAAACGCCGGCGCCACCAAGTCGTCCGGCATGATCAAGCTGGTCATGGCCGAATCGAACAACTTCCCCGATATCGCCGTCTTCTACCGCGAAGAAGTCATCCTGCGCGGCAGCAGCATGATCAGCGGTCTGCTCGAGCGCGCCGTCGAACGGGGCGAATTCCGCCCGCTCGACGTGTTCCTCACCACCCAGATCCTGATCGCCCCCATGCTCATGCTGATGCTGTGGAAGCACTCGGTCGGCCCCTGCGACATGTCCGAACTCGACCCGGTCGCCTTCATCGATTCCTTCCTCACCATGACGCTGCACGGCCTGCTGCCGCGCGCGCCGTGAGGGCGGTCCCGTAGGGCGTGCCGTAGGGCGTCCAATACCGGGCAGCGATTCCGGGCGCCGATTCGGGAGCTTCATTCCCTCTAAACTGCAGACTGTCGCAATTTCTCGCGATTGGGGGCGTCGGATCGTTAAGATGTGTGTTCCGAGGCCGTTCAACGATAAAATATCGGATTATTACTTTTCCTCACCGAGCACAAGATGAATATCGAACAAGCCCGTTTTAACATGATTGAACAGCAGATCCGCCCCTGGAACGTGCTGGACCAGGACGTGCTCGATCTGCTGGTGGTGGTCAAGCGCGAGGATTTCGTGCCCGCCACCTACAAGACGCTGGCCTTTGTCGATACCGAAATCCCCCTGCCGGGCGCCGAGGCGATGTTCACGCCGAAGATCGAAGCGCGCATCTTGCAAGAGGTAGCGGTCAAGAAGCACGAAAATGTGCTCGAAGTCGGCGCCGGCTCCGGTTACATGGCGGCCCTGCTGGCGCACAAGGCGCGCCACGTCACTACCGTCGAGATCAACCCGGAACTGAAGGAACTGGCCAGCAACAACCTGGCCAAGGCCGGCGTGGGCAACGTCACGGTCGAACTGGGCAATGGCGCCGAAGGCTGGGACAAGGGCGCGCCGTTCGACGTCATCGTTCTCTCGGGCGCGCTGGAAACCCTGCCGGAAGTGTTCTTGAAGCAGCTCAAGATCGGCGGGCGCATCGCCGCGATCATTGGCCAGGCTCCGGTCATGTCGGCGCAAGTGATCACGCGGGTCTCCGAGACCGCGTACGACACGGTCAAGGTCTTCGAAACCAACGTCAAGATGCTGTCGACGTCGGTCAAGCCCTCGCATTTCACATTTTAAGGCGGGGCCGGCATGCAGCAAATGACCGCCCCCGAACTGGCCGCCTGGCTGGCCGACCCAACGCGCGCGCGCCCGCTGTTGCTGGACGTGCGCGAAAACTGGGAGTTTGAAACCTGCAAGATCGAGGGATCGACCCAGATCGTGATGAACACCATTCCGGCGCGCATCGAGGAACTCGACGAGGATGCCGAGATCGTCTGCATCTGCCATCACGGCGCGCGCAGCATGCAGGTCGCGGCCTTTTTGGAGCGCAACGGTTTTACCCGTGTGAGCAACCTGAGCGGCGGCATCCACGCCTGGGCGTTGCAGGTCGACGGCACGATGCCGCGCTATTGACGACGACGGATCGCAACAGGCGATCACGCGCGGCGGCGGTGTCGGCCACCACCGGGCTGCAAGTTTTTTTCACTTTTTTGATGACTCCAATGGAGAATGCAATGCAGAAACCCCTCATGGCCGTGCTGATCGCCAGCGCATTTTTTTCCTTGAATGCACAGGCGGCGGACCTGATCCAGGTCTACCAGCAAGCGCTGGCCAATGACGCCGCGTTTGCCAGCGCGCGTGCGGCCCTGGCCGCCGGCATGGAACGGGTTCCGCAAGGCCGTTCGACGCTCCTGCCCACCGTGGGCTTGAACGGCAGCATCGTCAAGAACGATGGCGAGTCGACGCCGTGGAATGTCGGCCAGACCGTCACCCGCGCCGACGGCGGCAAGTCGCTGGTCACCACCGGCGGCGCCAACGAGCGTACCACTACCCACACGCTGTCGCTGACCCAGCCGCTGTTTCGCTGGGCTAACTGGCAAACCTACCAGCAGAGCAAGCTGCAGCAGGCCCAGGCCGAAGCGCAGTTCGCCCAGGCCCAGCAAGACCTGATCACGCGCGTCTCGCAAGCCTACTTCGACGTGCTGGCCGCGCAAGATACGCTGGAACTGAGCCGCGCCCAGAAAACCGCGACCACCGAGCAGCTCGCCTCGGCCAAGCGCAATTTCGAGGTCGGCACCCAGACCATCACCGACACCCACGAAGCCCAGGCCGCCTACGACCTGGTGGTGGCGCAGGAGTTTGCCGCCATCAACGACCTGGAAAACAAGCGCAGCGCGCTGCAGGCGATCATCGGCAGCGCGCCGACCGGCCTGGCCACGCTCAAGGCGGGCGTGCTGCTGGCCGCTCCCGAGCCGGCCGTGATCGATCCGTGGGTGGCCTCGGCCGAAACCCAGAACTATGGCGTCGTCGGCGCCCAGCTCGGCTACGAATTGTCCAAGCGCGAAATCGAGCGCACCCGCGCCGGCCATTATCCAACCCTGGACCTGACCGCCAACATCAGCCGCCAGAACATGACGGGCCAGACCCAGCAGTCGGGCAGGAGCGACAACAAGGGCATCGGCATCGCCTACAACGTGCCGATCTTCAACGGCTTTGCCGTCACCAGCCGCGTGCGCGAAACCATCGCGCTCGAAGACAAGGCCCGCAACGACCTCGAAGCGACCCGCCGCAATGCCGCCAACGTCGCGCGCCAGGCCTTTTTGGGCGTCAACAGCGGGCTGGCGCAGGTCAGGGCGCTGCAGGCGGCGGAAGTGTCGGGCAATTCGGCGCTCGAATCGAACAAGCTCGGCTACCAGGTCGGCGTGCGCATCAATATCGACGTGCTCAATGCCCAGCGCCAGCTGTATTCGACCCGGCGCGACCTCTCGCGTGCGCGTTACGACACCATCCTCAACGGCCTGCGCCTGAAATCGGCGGCCGGCTCGCTGCGCGAAGCGGACCTGGTGCCGGTCAACGACTTGCTGGTCAAGTAAGCGCGCCGCAGGGCGCGGCAGCGGGGCGGAACGCCGTTCCGCGCCCGCCTTTCGCACAGGACACGCATGACTGCACTTGATGTACACGCGCAGCGCCGCCTCGACGACTACGCCGCGCTGGTGCGCAGCATCGATGCGCGCTTCAACGCCCTGGCCGGTCCCGTCTTCCGGACCGATGCCGGCGGCCTGTACGACGCTTACCTGGCTTCCTTCACCGATCCCGACGTGCGCCAGCAGCACAGCTGCAGCTGCTGCCGCACCTTTATCGAGCGCTTCGGCGGCCTGGCGACGGTGGGCGACGACGGCGCGCTGGCGCCGGCCCTGTGGGACCCGGCCACGGCGCCGGCGCCTTACCGCGCCGTGGTGGCCGCCTTGCAGCAAAGAGTGAGCCAGGCGCGCATCACGATGCTGTTCCTGTCGGAACAGACCATGTATGGCAAGCCGGCCAGCGGTCCCTGGCAGCACCTGGCCATTACCGCGGCCACGGTGTTCGAGGGCAGCGGCCTGCGCAACGGCTGGCAGACGGCCTGCGCCAGGCGCGAAGCGTTCGGCCAGGCCCAGTTCCTGGTCGACCTGCATGCCGCGCGCGCCGCCGCCAGCGGCCAGCGGCAGGACAACCTGCTCTACCGCAGGGTGGCAAGGGCGCCGATGGGTTTTTGCCATCCGCGCTCGAGCATGATCGCCACCTTGCTCGACGATATCGTCGCCGGCACGCCGCTCGGAGAGGCCGCCGCCAGCTGGAACGCCAAGATGGATGGCTTGCGCTATCAGCGCCCGCAGGTGGCGCCGACGCCGGGGGCCATCAAGGCGGCCAGGATCGCCTTTGCGAAGCTGGGCGCGTTTCCCGCGCTGCAACGCCGCTTCGCCACCATGGACGACATCCAGCCGTATGGCGGCCGCACCCGCACGACGCCGCCCGGGGCCGCGCCAGCGCCGCGCCGCACGGGCCGCACAGCATGACGCTCGACACCTTCCGCCGCACCGTGTTGCCGGCGGCCGAGCGCATCGAGATGGCGGCGCTGGAAGGCCGGCAACCGTTCGTCGCGCTCACCTCGGCAGTGCATGCGGATGCCCGCCCGATCATGCAGTGGGATACGCTCGATCAGCGCAATCCGGTCGCCTGGTATTGCTACAGACGGTGCTCGCTGGCCAGCGCATTCAACCTCACGGTCAGCTTTTACGAGCTCATGGCCGTCATCCTGCCGCCTTGGGCATGGGCAGGGCGCAGCCATCCGCAGTATGGCGACCACCTGGCGTTCCTGCTCAAGGATGCGCGCGACCTGTGCGGATGCGAGGGCCATTGCGCGCTGTTTCCGGTGAACCTGAAAAGCGCGCTGCGCGAATTCCGCTCCACCATCGAAGCGTACAGCCAGGAGAACGCACTGGCGGGCCTGGAAAAAAACAGCGTGGCCGGCCTGGCGCTGACCAAGGGCCATCCGTGCAAGTTCGACCTGCGCGTGACAATCGACGGGCAGGTCGGCACCTACCGGATCGAGCGCTGGGACTGAGCCCGCGCCAGCGCCGGCCGGCCGCCTCAGGCCTCGCTCTGCGGCAGCGGAAACTCGAAACAGATCGACCGCAGCGGCAAGCTGGCGCGCGCCGCCGTATCCCATTTTTTGCTGTAATCGGCCGTGTCGGCCAGGCCGTCGACGCAGACCGTGATGTCGGACGCGTGCCCGCCCTTGAACATGTCCAGCAGCGAAGCGAAGCGCTCGGGCGACTGATGGATATCGATCACGCACAGCGACTTGCCGCCGCCCGCCGTGTACTTGACCCAGCCGGGCGGCTCGGTGGGAGGCAGGCGGGCCGGGTTGTGGCGCCGGATCGTCATGCTCCAGGCCGCATGGTTGATCATGAAAGAATCGGAGGCGTACATGTTGGGGCCGCCCGTCAGCTCCAGTTGCAGTGCAATCACGGGGTCGAGCTCGACGATGCCCTCCTGGCGCAACACGTGGTAGCTCAACCTGCTTTCGAACACTAACTCGGCCGTCATTGTGTCTCCTCTTCAACATGCATCCGGCCAATCTTACTCGTTCCTGTTTTCCGCTGTAAGCAACAGTGTGAATAAGCTACACGCGGCGCCCTGGCCGGCGCATCGGTTCCCGTGCGCGGGACGGCCGCCATCGGAACAGCGTAGACTGATGGGAACGCCCTTTTGCGCTCCTTCAGGATCTTATGCGCCTTTCCAAATTCATCAGCGAACATACCGAAGCGATCTTGCAGGAATGGGAAGATTTCGCCGGCACCCTGCATGCGTTCACATCGGCCACCAAGGCGCAGTTGCGCGACCATGCCAAAGCCATCCTGATGGCGATTTGCCTCGACCTCGATACCTACCAGAGCGTGCAGCAAGGCATCGACAAGTCGCAGGGAAACGCGCCCGATGGCGCTGACGAAACAGCGGCCGAGGCGCATGCCGGCGACCGGCTGCAGGCCGGTTTTGCGGTCGAGGAATTGATGGCCGAATACCGGGCCTTGCGCGCCAGCGTGCTCCGGCTCTGGCAAAACCGGGTCAAGCAAGCCGATGTGTCGGACCTGCAAGACATGTTGCGCTTTAACGAGGCCATCGATCAGTCGCTGACCGAATCGCTGGCGCGCTTTTCCGCCAATGTGCGCGATTCCCAGAACGTCTTTCTCGCCATTCTCGGCCATGATGTGCGCAATCCGCTGGGGGCGATCAGCATGGGAACCCAGCTGATCCTGCAAGATACCACCCTGGCGCCGCGTCACCTGAAAGTGGCGGCGCAAGTGTTGCGCAGTACGCAAAGGGTGAGCGATATCGTCTCCGACCTGCTCGACTATTCCACCAGCCACCTGGGAGGAGGCATTCCGGTCACGCCGGCGCAGTACGACTTGTCGGCGGAATGCCGCTCCGTCGTGCAAGAGATGAAGCTGTTTCATCCGGAACGCGACTTCAGGGTCGAGGTCGAGGACGACATCGAGGTATGTTGGGACCGCCCGCGCATGAGCCAGGCCCTGTCGAACCTGCTGGCCAACGCGGTACAGCATGGCGCGGCGGCCAGTCCGATCTGGATCAGCGTCAGCCGCGAGGGCGGCGAGGTGCTGCTGGTGGTGCAAAATGAAGGCGACATCATTTCGCCGCGCAGGCTGCGGGTCATGTTCGATCCCGCGAAAAGCTTTACCATGAAGAGCACCAGCGAACGCAGCGCCAGCCAGACCAGCAATCTTGGCCTCGGTCTCTACATCACCCACGAGATCGTTTTAGCCCACGGCGGCAAGATCTGGGTGAGCTCAACCGAATCCGAAGGGACTACCATCAAGCTGCAGATTCCTGCGGCTGGCAAGGCGCCGCCGTAAGTTCCGCTGTCTGTGGCGCGCGATCAGGTCGGCATGCTGTTGCGCGGCAGGTTGACGGTAAATACACAGCCGATGCCGTCCAGGCTATGCACGGTCAGGGTGCCGCCATTCGAGGCCACCGTCTGTTTTGCGATGGTCAGGCCGAGCCCGATCCCGGTGCGGTTGGTGCCCGACTGGGAAAACGGCAGGAACATGGTGTCTTCGACCCCGGCCGCCAGGCCGCCGCAATGATCCTTGACATCGATCAGGATGCGGTTGCCTTGCGCGTACGCGGTCAGCAACACTTCGGTACCGGGCTGGGTGAATTTGAAGGCGTTCTGCAACAGGTTGGCCACCGCCGCGATGAGCAGGTCGCGCGTGCCGCGCACTGCCAGTTCGGGCTCGACCGGAAGGATGCGGAAGGTGCAGCCATACATGGCGGCCGACAGCGCGGCGGCGTCGTAAATTTCCTGGATAAATGTAGCCAGGGAAAAGGCGTCCAGGCTTTCTTCGCGCATTCCCAGCACGCGCACATCCTGGATCGAATTGGTGATCATCTTGTCCAGGCTCATCAGGCTGCGTTCGAGAATCGATCCGGTGGCGCCGGCCAGGTTGAGATTGCCCGCTTTTGCTGCGGCGAAGGCCAGCGACGCGGTGCCCAGCAGATTGCGCAGTTCGTGGGCGAAAAAGCCCATTTGCCGGTTGCTGTGATCGGTATTGCGGGCGTCGTTGAGGCCGTCGCGTTGATAGCTGAATTCCGATACGGCGTCGGAAATGGCGTTGTCCAGGCAGCGGTTCAGGGTACGGAATTCATCGACCGCAAACGGCGCGTCGCGCTCGAAGGCCAGGTCGGTAATCGATTGGCACAGGTCGCCGTAGTCATGCACGACCTGGTCGATCGACAGGCCCAGTTCCAGCAAATCCTTGCCGTGCTGGGCGGCCGATACGCTCACTTCGGACAGGGCGACACCGCCGCCCGCCGGCCCGGAAATGAGTTCGCTCAGGTGCGGTTCGGGCGACTGTTCGACGCGCAGGGTCCTGATCAATTGATCGAGAAACAAGGGAACGCCGTTTTGCAGTTGCGTTTCCGTCGCTGAACGGCCGGGACGGTTCCCGACCTTGGCGCGGCAACGCGCCGCCAGTTCGTCCCGGTTATTCGACAAAAATTCGTGTAACATAAAGTGCTCCATTCCGTACCTGGCTCAGGTAAGCGCCGATATGCGAAGCAATCTTGACGAACTTTCATCGTACAACGGAAGTTACCCCGATTCCATATACTCTAGGTAGCTACTTTCCTGTAACCACAATCGGATGGCGGCGCGGGCCGGCTTGCTCGTTCAAGCCGTTCGCGCGCACGCCACCCTTGCGTTCGATCAGTTCGATCTTGTAGCCGTCCGGATCGGTCACGAAGGCGATCACGGTGCTGCCGCCCTTGACCGGTCCCGGTTCGCGCGTGACGTTGCCGCCGTTGGCGCGCGCCGCCTCGCAGGCGGCCACGATGTCGTCGGCCGAAATGGCGATGTGGCCGTAGGCGTCACCCAGCTCATACGTGTGTACGCCCCAGTTGTAGGTCAGTTCCAGCTCCGCATGCTCCGGATTGCTGCCGTAGCCGACGAACGCCAAGGTGTACTTGTACTCTGCGTTCTCGCTGGTGCGCAGCAAGCTCATGCCCAGCACCCTGGTGTAGAAATCGATCGAGCGCTGCAGGTCGCCGACCCGTAACATGGTGTGCAAAATCCGCATCGTAGTCCTTGGTAATCGAATCAAGCCACGATTTTAAGCGCTCCACCGATTCTCTGCCGGCCGCGTCCGCAAGATGCGGTGCGGCCGGCCCTGCCTGCTTACGAACCGAAGTGGTAATTGAACTCCAGCCAGATCTGGCGTCCGACCGGGCTGAAATTGCCGGTTGGGTAGTTCGGCCAGCCGTCGGTGGTGTCGCGCTTGATGCGGTTGTTGACGTTGTTGATCGCCACCGAGACCGTCGCGCGCGGGCTCACCTTGTACACGCTCGACAGGTTGACCAGGGTGGTCGGCGACAGGAATGCGGTCTGCCCCGCATTCGGCACCTTGCCAAAGCGCTGGGCGAACACGGTGTTCGACCAGTTGCCCAGGTTCCAGTTCAGGCTGACGTTGAGCTTGTCGCGCCAGTCGGAGTTGCTCAGTTCGTCCAACTCGTCGACCAGCGCGTCGCCGGCAAACTGGCGCGAATTCTTGCTCAGGGACTTGGAGTAATTGCCCTTGAGCGTGAACTTGCCCCAGCTCTCAGTGCGCAGGGCGTAGCGCGCGCTCAGGTCGATCCCGTCGGCGTCCTGGTAGGCGGCATTGATCGGGTTGACCCGGATTTCGCGGATCTCGCCCGGCTTGTTGAGCGCCGTCAATGGATTACGCGTGATGCGCTTGATGGTGTCAAGGCAGCTCGGCGACGTCAGGTCGCCCTTGACGCGGCAGGCCGCTTCGTCGCGCAGCAAGTTATCGGCGCTCAGGTTGGTGACCAGGTCGTCGATCTTGATGTTCCAGTAGTCGACCGAGACGTCGAAGTCCGCGCTCGGCGACCAGACCGCGCCCAGGCCGTACGATTTGCCTTTTTCGGAACGCAGGTCCTTGCTGCCGGTCTGCACGTAATCGCTGCCCGGCGACACGCCGGCGAACTCGCAGGTCTCGATCGGCTGGCCGGCCTGGGCGCAGCGGTAGTGATCGGTGGTCGAGGAGTAGTAGCCGGTGCCGCGCGCCTTGAAGATGTAGTTCATGTCGGGCGCGCGGAAGCTGGTGGCGTAATTGCCGCGCACCAGCAGCGCCTTGGCCGGACGCCATTCCGCGCCCACGTTGTAGGTCAGCTTGCCTTCGTTGCGGCCGGCGTAGTTGTAGCGGTCGTAGCGGCCGGCCAGGGTCGAGTTCAGGTCGGCCAGCAGCGGCACGCTCGCTTCCAGGCCCAGCGCGTAGCGGCGCCGCGAGCCTTCGGTGATATCGCTTTTGGCCAGGGTGTTGAAGACGCCCTGGTTGATGCGCGCATCCGGCTTGTTGGCAAAGCGCTGGTGGCCCGCTTCGGCAATCGTGGCCAGCTTGACGGGGCCGGCCGGCAGTGTGAACAGCTCGCCAGTGGCGACCAGGCTCAGGGTCTGGTTGCGCGAGGTGTCGTCGCTGTCGGCCTGGCCGGTGATGCTGTTGAACTCCTCTGGCGTGAGGCGCTGGGTCAGGCGTGCCTGGTTCGGGGCGTAGATGGCGATACCGTCCTCATCCACACCCAGTTTCGGTCCCAGGAAAAAGCTGTCGATGTTCGCCAGCGCGCGCTGCACATGGTTTTCGCTCTTGTAGAACGAGGCGCTGTAGCCGGCTTCATAGCGCCAGCCGGTCGCGCCGATGTCGCCCTTGGCGCCCAGGCTGACCGAGGTCGCCAGGTCGTCCCAGGTGCGGTTGTAGCGCTTCACGCCGCCCATTTCCTCTGGCGAGATGTACTTGGTCCAGGCTTCGTATGCGCCGCTATGTTTGTTGAAGAAGTAGTTGTTGCTGTCGGCCGAGGACGAGGTCCAGGTCGGGCCGCGCGTGTTGTTGGCGGTCTTGTTCTGGCCCACCAGGAATTCGGCGAACAGCTCGGTCGTCGGCGAGAGCGCATAGTTGGCGCTGCCGAACAGGTTGGTGCTGCGGTTCTTGGTCTGGGTGGTCCAGTAGGTCGGGCTGACCTTGTTGCTGGCGCAGTAGCTGCCTTTGGCGACGGTGTTCTTGAACTGGCTGCCGCCGAACAGGTCGCCCAGCGCGCTGCAGGTGTCGCCCAGGTCAACATATTTGCCGTTGTTGACGTTCTTGCGCGACAAGGTATTGGTCGGCGTGCCCTGGCGCACGGCCATGAAGTCGCGTTGCTTGCTCCACAGCGGTTCGCGGTCCAGCACTTCGAGGCTGAACACGGTGTTGAGCTGGTCGAAACTCTGTCCGCCGCTCACTTGCAGGCGGCTGTCGCCGCCGCCGCCGCGCGAGGTGGTGCCGCGCTTGAGGTTGACGTCGATGCCCTCGGCATGCTTTTTGAGGATGATGTTGACGACGCCTGCGATCGCATCCGAGCCGTACACGGCGGAGGCGCCGCCGCTCAGGATTTCCACCCGTTCCACGATGCTCGACGGAATATTGGCCAGGTTGGTGAAGTTGACCGCGCCTTCGTACGCGGTCGGGAAGTCGGCCAGGCGGCGCCCGTTGAGCAAGATCAATGTGTGGTTCGGGCCCAGGCCGCGCAAGCTGATGGTATTGGCCGACGGCGTGAAGGTATTGCCGGAGTCGGCGCCGGTGGTGACGCCGCTGTTCTGGGCCTGGTTGTTGAGGGCGTCGAACAGGTTTTTATACCCTTGCTTGGTGATTTCTTCGCCGGTGATGACCACCACGGCGGACGGGCCTTCGAGGCTGGCGCGCGCAATGCGCGAGCCGGTCACCACGACCGAGGTGGGCGGGGTCTGGGCGCCGGCCGTCGCGCTTTGCGCATGGGCTTGCTGCACCGGGCCGCAGAGCAAGGTGATCGCCGCCGCCGCCAGGGGCGTCAATGTCAAATTCGTGATTTTCATTGAGGTGCTTTATGGTAGTTAAAAATCAATGATACCAAGAAGCAAGCATGCGAAGAACGATTGTTTTTGTGTTTGTATATGCGCAAATGCACAACGATGGTGCGGGCAATGCGCAGGGGGTAAGAAGGTGAGGCGGGGGCGTGATGCGGCGCCGTCATTCCCGCCGGGATTCGCCCTGGCGCGGGAATGACGGGAATACGATTATTCTTCCAGGCGCGCGTCGAGCGTGATCGTCGCGTTCAGCAGCTTCGATACGGGGCAATTGTTTTTCGCGCGCAGGACCGCCGCTTCAAACGCTTCCTGGTTGGCGCCCGCAATGGTCGCCACCAGATTGAGGTGTACGGCCGAAATGGTGAAGCCGTCATCGGTCTTGTCCAGGGTCACGGTTGCCGTGGTCGCCAGTTTTTGCGCGGTCATGCCCGCTTCGCCCAGCTGCCCCGACAAGGCCATGGTGAAGCAGCCCGCATGCGCGGCGCCGATCAGCTCTTCCGGATTGGTGCCCGGACCATTCTCGAAACGGGTGTTGAACCCGTACTGGGTATTGTCGAGCGCGCCGCTCTGGGTGGAAATATTGCCTTTGCCATCTTTGATGCCGCCACTCCAGACAGCACTTCCTGAACGTTTGATCATGGTGGTCCTCCTTCAGTCTGTTTAAATTCAATCAAGCCATCATGCGCTGCCGGCCACGGTCCATCTGTTCGCCAGCGCACGATGCGGATGCGGAAATGCTGCGCCGCGGCTATTTGCCGGTCGGCGTGATGCGCCAGACCGTGTTGCCGACATCGTCGGCGAGCAGGATGCCGCCGCCCTGGTCCACCGCCACGCCCACCGGACGCCCGTAAGCGTGGCCGTCGGCGCTTAAGAAGCCGGTCAGCACGTCTTGCGGCGGTCCGTTCGGCTTGCCATCGGTGAAGGGCACGTAGATCAGCTTGTAGCCGGCAAACGGCTTGCGGTTCCATGAGCCATGCTGGCCGATCAGCGCGCCGTTCTTGAACGCCGGCATCAGGTCGGCGTTGTAGAACGCCAGCCCGAGCGAGGCCGTGTGCGCGCCCAGCGCGTAATCGGGCGTGAGCGCCTTGGCCACCAGGTCGGGACGCGCCGGTTCGACCCGGGCGTCGACATGCTGGCCGTAGTAACTGTATGGCCAGCCGTAGAAGCCGCCCTCTTTCACCGAGGTCATGTAATCCGGCACGAGGTCGTTGCCGAGTTCGTCGCGTTCATTGACGCTGGTCCACAGCGCCCCGCTTTGCGGCTGGAAGCCCATGCCGACCGGATTGCGCAAGCCGCTCGCGAACACGCGCGACTTGCCGTCGGCCGGGTTGAATTCCCAGATCGCGGCGCGGCCTTCCTCCTTGTCGAGCCCGTTTTCAGCGGCGTTGCTGTTCGAGCCGACCGAGATATACAGGCGGGTGCCGTCGGGACTGGCCACGACGTTCTTGGTCCAGTGATGGTTGATCCCGGCCGGCAAGTCCATCACCTTCACGCCACGGGCGGCGATGTGGGTTTGCCCTTCCTGGTAAGGGAAGCGCAGCAGCGCGTCGGCGTTGGCGACGTACAAGTCGTTGCCCACCAGCGCCATCCCGAAGGGCGAGGACAGGCCGTCGAGAAACACCGAGCGGCTCGCTGCCTCGCCGTTGGGGCCGGCGCCGCGCAGCAGGGTGATGCGATTGGCCGACGGCACCGCCGCACCGGCCTTTTTCATCTCGTGCTTCATCACCATGCCGCGCAGGCTGAAGCCTTCGTCGGGCTGGGGCGGTTTATTCGTTTCGGCCACCAGCACGTCGCCGTTGGGCAGCACATACAGCCAGCGCGGATGTTCCAGCCCGCTGGCGTAGGCCGCCACCGCCAGGCCCTGCGCCACGGCCGGTTTCGCGCCCTTGGGCCAGGGCTCGGCCGGGGCGATGTTCATGGTCGGCAGCATCGAGCGCGAGGGCGCCGGCAAGGCCGGATTCGGGCCGAAGCCCGCTGGCATGGCCTGTCCGCGGGCGCCCAGGGCGGCGCCGGCCAGGCCGATGGCCAGGCCGACTGGCAGGAGCAGGCGCACACGCCTCATGCCTTGTCCTTGCCCTCTTGCTTGCCCTCGTCCTTGCCCTTGCTCGGGTCGGACGGTTCGTGATGGCGCATGCCGCTGCCGGCGTCGGCCTTGGGCCGGGCCTGGCCGGAACCGCTGGCGGGGGCGACTTCCTCGACGCCGCGCATGCCATGCATGTCGGTATCGACCAGGCCCTGGGCCAGGTCGTCGGCGGCCTGCTTCATGACGCCGCGCGGTTCCTTGTCGTGGCCGTCCGGCGACTCGTCGCGCTCGTGCGGCAGGCGCTTGGCGTCGTCATCCTGGATTTTGGCGTCGGTGTTGATTTTGCGGTCGTGTGTTTCGGCTACCATGGTGTTGCTCCCTGTGGGTGAACTCATTGTGCAAATGGTATCGCTTCGCAGGGGAAGTGGCCGTTCAATTGACTACTATCGTCGCTCCCGCCTGCGCGGGAGCGACGGTAGTGGTGCGGTGCCATGTTTTGGAGAAAGCCAGCTTGCACTTCCCTGCACGCGCGGCTTGCCCGCGCGCCCAGTCGCACTTATACTGCGCCACTGTGAATGCATACAGTAGTGCCGCCGCCGGCCGCCGTATAGCGGAAGCAGGCATTATGGGGTAATCTCCTGCGTGTCGCCCCTCAACCGCCGAGAAGTCTATGCCCGCTACGCCTCAACTGCAAAAAACCATCGCGCTGGTCGTGCGGCCGAACACGGTCGGCATCGACGAGCCGGTCGGCCGCCTGCTGGCCTTTTTGCAGGGCGCCGGCTACCGCGTGGTACTGGAAAGCGAAACCGCGGCCCATCTCGGCCTGCCCGGCATCGAGGCGATGAGCGTGGGCGGCATCGGCGCGGCGGCCTGCGCCGTCATCGTGATGGGCGGCGACGGCACCATGCTCGGCATCGCGCGCCAGCTCGCGCCCTTCGATGTGCCGCTGATCGGCATCAACCAGGGGCGCCTCGGCTTCATGACCGATATTCCCATCGAGCGCATGATCCCCATCGTCGGCGACATTCTCAGCGGCAAGGCGCGCGCCGAAAAACGCACCCTGCTGGAGGGGCGCGTCCTGCGCGACGGCGCCATGATCGCCTGCGGGCTGGCGGTCAACGATGTGGTGGTGGCGCGCGGCGCCGGCGCCGGCATGGTCGAGCTGAAAGTGGCGGTGGACGGCAATTTCATGTACAACCAGCGCTCCGACGGCCTGATCATCTCCACCCCCACCGGATCAAGCGCGTACGCGCTCTCGGCCGGTGGCCCGCTGCTGCATCCGAGCCTGGGCGGCATCGTGCTGGTGCCGATCGCCCCGCACGCCTTGTCGAACCGGCCGATCGTGGTGCCCGACAGCAGCGAAATCGTGATCGAGATCGTCGGCGGGCGCGACACCAGCGTCAACTTCGACATGCAGACCTTCGCCAGCCTTGCGCATGGCGACCGGATCGTCATCTCGCGTTCGCCCAACCACATCACCTTCCTGCATCCGGAAGGCTGGAGCTATTACGACACCCTGCGCGAAAAATTGCACTGGCACGAATATCCGTCGGGCGAGGGCAAGCTGCGCTAAGGCGCTGTCCCGCACGCCATTCCCCATTCGAATACTGGACTGACACACCTTCATGCTGCGTACCCTGACCATCCGTGATTTCGTCATTGTCGATACCATCGAACTTGAATTTTCCAGCGGTTTTTCCGTCTTCACCGGCGAAACCGGGGCCGGCAAGTCGATCCTGATCGACGCGCTGCAACTGGCGCTGGGCGGGCGCGGCGACGCCAGTGTGGTGCGCGAGGGCGCGCCCAAAGCCGACATCACGGCCGATTTTTCGGTCAGCGCCGCCGCGCCAGCCCGTGAGTGGCTGGAACAGAACGAATTCGCCGTCGAGGAGGGCGGGGCGCTGCTGCGCCGCGTGATCGACAACGCCGGCCGCTCCAAGGCCTTCATCAACGGCATCGCCGCCACCGCCGCCCAGTTGCGCGACCTGGGTGACATGCTGGTCGATATCCACGGCCAGCACGCGCACCAGTCGCTGCTCAAAAGCGAGGCCCAGCGCGCGCTGCTCGATAACCAGGCCGCCTTCAAGGATGCCGGCGCCGGCGCCGATGCGCGCGCCGTGGCGGCCTCCCACAAGGCCTGGCGCGCCCTGGCCCGCCAGCGCGAGGAATTCGAAACCAATGCCAAGAACGTGCTGATCGAGCGCGAACGGCTCGAATGGCAGGTGGCCGAGCTGCACAAGCTGGCCGTCAAGCCGGGTGAATGGAGCGAGATCACCAACGAGCACAGCCGCCTGTCGCATGCCGCCAGCCTGCTCGAAGGCGCGCAGGAAGCGCTGGCCGCGATTTCCGAATCGGACCATCCGATCCTGTCGCAATTGTCGTCGCTCAACCAGAAGCTGGGCAAGCTGGTCGCGGTCGATGTGCAGTTGCAGACCGTGCTCGACTGCATGGAACCGGCCCGCATCCAGTTGCAGGAAGCGGTGTACGCACTCAATAACTACCTGGACAAGGTCGACCTCGATCCCGAGCGCCTGCGCACGGTGGACGCGCGCATGGAAGCGATCCATACCACGGCGCGCAAGTTCCGCGTGACCCCGGATGCGTTGCCGGAGGAGTTTGCCAGCCTGTCGGAGCGCCTCAAGCAACTGGCCGACGCCAGCGACCTGGACGGCCTGCGCCAGCAGGAAGAGAAGATCAAGGATAGCTATATGGCGGCGGCGGCGCGCCTGTCGGCCACGCGCGCCAAGGCGGCGCGGCTGCTCGGCACGCAGGTGACGGCGGCCATGCAGGAGCTGAACATGACCGGCGGCAGTTTCGTGGTGGGATTGAATGCCTGCGAGCCGACCAGCAATGGGGTGGAGCAGGTGGAGTTTCTGGTGGCCGGTCACGCCGGCGTGGCGCCGCGTCCGCTGGCCAAGGTGGCCTCGGGCGGCGAGCTGGCGCGCATTGCGCTGGCCATTTCGGTGATTACCTCGAACGCCACGACCACGCCGACCCTGATTTTCGACGAGGTCGACAGCGGGATCGGCGGCGCCGTGGCCGAAGTGGTGGGGCGCTTGCTCAAGCGGCTGGGGCAGGAACGGCAAGTGCTGTGCGTGACCCACTTGCCGCAGGTGGCCAGCCAGGCCAACCAGCATTTCCAGGTGGCCAAGGGGACCACGGGGGAGGGCAAGACCGTGTCGCATATCGATGTGCTGGACAACAAGGCGCGGGTGGAGGAAGTGGCGCGCATGCTCGGTGGGGTGGAGATTACCGCGACCACGCGCAAGCATGCGCGCGAGTTGCTGGCGATGTAATAGTGTCTGCCGTTCCCGCTACCTTCAGAACCGTCTTTCCCGCGCAGGCGGGAATCCATAGCACCTACGATGAGCGAAAGTGCTCTGGATCCCCGCCTGCGCGGGGACGACGTATCTGAGGCCGGTGGCGCTACCGGGTCGCACCCTGTTAAAACCGGTTCAACTCCCGTAAATAATGCTGGAATTTAACCCGGAACCCTATAATATCGGCTCTCCCGCTCACGATCGCCGAATCCATGTCCTTCCGCAAAGAACCCCCCTTCACCCACGGCACGCCGACCCGCAACGCCGTGGTGCTGGTCAACCTGGGCACGCCGGACGCGCCGACCACCCCGGCCGTGCGGCGCTACCTGAAGGAATTCCTGTCCGACCCGAGGGTGGTCGAAATTCCGCGCGCCATCTGGTGGATGATCTTGCACCTCATCATACTGCCATTCCGCTCCAGCAAATCGGCCGCCAAGTACGCCTCGATCTGGACCAGGGAAGGTTCCCCCCTCAAAGTCCACACCCAGAAGCAAGCCATCCTGCTGCGCGGCCTGCTGGGCGAGCGCGGCCATGATTCGGTGAACGTGGTGATGGCCATGCGCTACGGCTCGCCCTCGCTGCCGGAAGTGCTGGACCAGCTCAAGGCCGAGAACTGCGAGCGCGTCGCCATCCTGCCGGCCTACCCGCAATACTCGGGCACCACCACCGGCTCGATCAGCGACGCCGTGTTCGCCCACTACGCCGGCGTGCGCAACGTGCCGGAACTGCGCATGATCAAGCACTACCACGACCAGGATGGCTACATCGATGCCCTGCGCGATAGCGTGCTGGCGCACTGGAAAGTCAACGGCCGCGGCGACAAGCTGGTGATGAGTTTCCACGGCGTGCCGAAACGCACCCTGATGCTGGGCGACCCTTACCACTGCGAATGCTACAAGACGGCGCGCCTGCTCGCGACCAGGCTCGGGCTGTCGTCCGAGCAATACCTGGTCACGTTCCAGTCGCGCTTCGGCAAGGCCGAGTGGCTGCAGCCGTACACGGCGCCGACCCTGGTGCAGATGGCGAAAGAGGGCCTCAAGCGCGTCGACCTGATCTGCCCGGGGTTTACCAGCGACTGCCTGGAAACGCTGGAAGAGATCGCCATGGAAGCGAAGCACGACTTCGAAACCGCCGGCGGGCGCGAATTTCACTACATCGCCTGCCTGAACGAGTCGCCCAAGTGGATCGCCGGCCTGGCCGACATCGCCGAGCAGCACCTGCTGGGCTGGGATACCAAGACCACGCCGGCCCAGCGCGAGGCTGAAATGCAGGACAAGGAAACGGGCCGCCGCAACGCCGTCAAACTGGGCGCAAGCTGACCTGCCGCCGTGCCTACCGCCGTGCCTACCGCGGTGCCTACCGCCGTGCCTACCGCCGTGCAGATTGACAGGCGCTATTTGCCGCCTGTTAAAATAGCGTTCCGTGTACACTCAGCTCTGCGTAGCAGATCCAGGCCAGCGCGAGCACGGTGTAGGCAACAACGCTGACGGCAATCAACGGCAACTTCATGTCGAACTCCCTGAAACAGCCTTCGCGCGGGCGATGCACGCGCATTCAGGCTGGATAACTTCATGGTAGCCCGGGCCGTCCTGAAAAGAATCTCCTCATTGGTAAGATTTGTAACATTGCACAAAAAAGCAACGCTGTAGGATTCCCCTTGAAAATGTAGGTTATAGCCCCATCTGGGTCCCTATGTGGCTAGCAAGACACGTCAAACAATTAGTTAAGTCATTGATTCCAGGAGCTTTTCCGATGCAAGAGCAAGAAAATCCAGAAGTCTCGCAACCGTCCGACGAATCGGTCCAGGCGTCCGCGCCCGCCAACGGCGAACGCAGCCTCGAAGAGCAGCTCAGCGCCACCGAAGCCAAGCTGGCCGAGATGCATGACGCCTTCATGCGCGCCAAGGCCGAAGGCGAGAACATCCGCCGCCGCGCCCAGGAAGACGTCAACAAGGCGCATAAATTCGCCATCGAAAGCTTCGCCGAGGCCATGGTGCCGGTGCGCGACAGCCTCGAAATGGCGCTCAAGGTCGAGTCGCCAACGCTCGAGTCGCTGAAAGAAGGCGTCGAAATGACCCTCAAGCAGCTCACCTCGGCGTTCGAGAAGAACAAGCTGGTCGAGGTGATGCCGGCCCAGGGCGACAAGCTCGATCCGATGAAGCACCAGGCCGTCGCCGTGGTGCCGGCCGAGCAGGAAGCGAACACCGTGGTCAGCGTGCTGCAAAAAGGCTATATGATCGCCGACCGCTTGTTGCGTCCCGCCATCGTTACCGCAGCGCAAGCAAAATAAATACGGTGTGCTCTCTTGCAAGGTCTTGAAAGCACGCAGTTTTTCCACATATTCAAGTCATCTGAAACTAAGTAATTAAAAGGAAAAAATCATGGGCAGAATTATCGGTATTGACCTTGGCACGACGAACTCTTGCGTGGCCATCATGGAAAACGGTCAGCCAAAGGTAATCGAGAACGCAGAAGGCGCGCGTACGACGCCTTCCATTATTGCTTACCAAGAAGATGGCGAAATCCTCGTCGGCGCACCGGCCAAGCGCCAGGCTGTCACCAACCCGAAGAACACGCTGTTCGCGGTCAAGCGCCTGATCGGCCGTAAGTTCGACGAAAAAGAAGTGCAGAAAGATATCGGCCTGATGCCGTATTCGATCATCAAAGCCGACAACGGCGATGCATGGATCGGCGTGCGCGACAAAAAACTGGCGGCTCAGCAAATTTCCGCTGAAGTCCTGCGCAAGATGAAAAAAACCGCCGAAGACTATCTCGGCGAAGAAGTGACCGAAGCGGTCATCACCGTGCCTGCCTACTTCAACGATTCGCAGCGCCAGGCGACCAAAGACGCCGGCCGTATCGCCGGTCTCGACGTCAAGCGCATCATCAACGAGCCAACTGCGGCGGCGCTGGCGTTCGGCCTCGACAAAACCGACAAGGGCGACCGCAAGATCGCCGTGTATGACCTGGGCGGCGGCACGTTCGACGTTTCGATCATCGAAATCGCCGACGTCGATGGCGAAAAGCAGTTCGAAGTCCTGTCCACCAACGGCGACACCTTCCTCGGCGGCGAAGACTTCGACCAGCGCATCATCGATTACATCATCGACGAATTCAAGAAGATCAACGGCCTGGACCTGAAAAAAGATCCGATCGCCCTGCAGCGCATCAAGGCGTCGGCCGAGCGCGCGAAGATCGAACTGTCGTCCTCGCAGCAAACCGAAATCAACGAGCCGTACATCGCCATGGCGAACGGCGCGCCGGTCCACCTGAACCTGAAAATGACCCGCGCCAAGCTCGAGTCGCTGGTTGAGGAACTGATCGCGGCCACCATGGAACCATGCAAGATGGCGATCAAGGATGCCGGCGTCAAAGTGTCCGACATCGACGACATCATCCTGGTCGGCGGCATGACCCGTATGCCGAAGGTGCAGGAAAAGGTCAAGGAATTCTTCGGCAAGGAGCCGCGCAAGGACGTCAACCCGGATGAAGCCGTCGCTGTCGGCGCCGCCATCCAGGGCGCCGTGCTGTCGGGCGAGCGCAAGGACTTGCTGCTGCTGGACGTGACCCCGCTGTCGCTGGGTATCGAAACCATGGGCGGCGTGATGACCAAGATGATCCACAAGAACACCACCATCCCGACCAAGTTCAGCCAGGTGTTTTCGACCGCCGAAGACAACCAGCCTGCGGTGACGATCAAGGTGTTCCAGGGCGAGCGTGAAATCGCGGCCGGCAACAAGGGCCTGGGCGAATTCAACCTCGAAGGCATCCCGCCGGCATCGCGCGGCACGCCGCAGATCGAAGTGACCTTCGACATCGACGCCAACGGCATTTTGCACGTCGGCGCCAAGGACAAGGCCACCGGCAAGGAAAACAAGATCACGATCAAGGCCAACTCCGGCCTGACCGAAGCGGAAATCCAGAAAATGGTAAAAGACGCCGAAGTCAACGCCGAAGAAGACAAGAAGGTCAAGGAACTGGCCGAATCGCGCAACCAGGCCGATAACCTGGTGCACTCGACCCGCAAGTCGCTGACCGAATACGGCGACAAGCTCGACGCTGCCGAAAAAGAAGCCATCAACGCGGCGATTACCGACGTCGAAGGCGCGATCAAGTCCGGCGACAAGGCCGAGATCGATGCCAAGATCGAAAAACTGTCGGCTGCGTCGCAAAAACTGGGCGAGAAGATGTATGCCGACCAGCAGGCGCAGCAAGCTGCCGGCGGCGCTGACGCCGGCCAGCAGGCAGGCGGCGCCGAGGGCAAACCAGCCCAGGACGACGTGATCGACGCCGACTTCAAGGAAGTCAAGGACGCCAAGTAATTGATGCCGGTGCAAGGTGCGGGCCGCTTCAAAGCAGCCCGTGCCAGATCGAGCAAAAGGCGACGACAAGCCGAGCCCTCCCGCGGCTCGGTTTTTTGCATAAACAGTAGCGTAGTAGCTAGACAGCAAGGTGCCGACAAATGGCAAAGCGTGATTTTTACCAGATCCTCGGGGTCGCCAAGAATGCTTCTGAAGATGACATCAAGAAGTCGTATCGCAAGCTTGCGATGAAATACCATCCGGACCGCAATCCGGACAGTAAGGAATCGGAAGAGAAGTTCAAGGAAGTCAAGGAAGCGTACGAAATGCTGACCAATCCGGAGAAGCGCGAAGCGTACGACCGTTATGGTCACGCCGGTGTCGATCCGAACATGGGTGGCGGCGGTGGCGGCTTCGGCGGCGGCGCTGGCGGCTTCCCGGACAGCTTCGGCGATATCTTCGGCGACATTTTCGGCGGTGGCGGCCGCGGGCGCAGTGCCGGCCCGCAGGTGTACCGTGGTGCCGACATGCGCATGGGCTTCGAGATCACGCTCGAGCAGGCGGCGCACGGCCACACCCAGGAATTGCGCATCCCGAGCTGGGACAAGTGCGAAACCTGCCACGGCAGCGGCGCCAAGCCGGGCACGTCGCCGGTCACCTGCACCCAGTGCGGCGGACACGGCCAGACGCGTGTGCAGCAAGGCTTCTTCAGCATCCAGCAGACCTGCTCGCGTTGCCAGGGCAGCGGCAAGATCATTGCCGAACCGTGCGCTCCGTGCGGCGGCGAAGGCATGATCAAGCGCCAGAAGATCCAGGAAGTAAGTATTCCGGCCGGTATCGAAAGCGGCGTCAGCATCCGTTACAAGGGGCTCGGCCAACCGGGCACCAACGGCGGGCCGCCGGGCGACCTGTTGATCGAAGTGCGGGTCAAGCCGCACTCGGTGTTCAATCGCGAAGGCGACGACCTGCATTGCGAAATGCCGATCTCGTTCGTGAAGGCCACCCTGGGCGGCGAGATCGAAGTGCCTACCCTGTCCGGCAAGGTCTCGTTCACGATTCCTGAAGGCACCCAATCGGGCCGCACTTTCCGCCTGAAAGCGAAGGGCATCAAGGGCATGCGTTCCGGTTATCCGGGCGACCTGTTCTGCCACGTGGCGGTCGAAACGCCGGTCAAGCTGACCGACAAGCAAAAAGACTTGCTGCGCGAATTCGAGCGCCTGACGGTCGAAGGCGGCGGCAAGCACAGCCCGCAGAGCAAGGGCTGGATGGACAAGGTGAAAGATTTTTTCGAATAAGGCGGGCCTAGTTGCGCCTATTCATCCAAACCGCTGAACTTGGCCCATGGCTCTGTCAGCGGTTTTTTTTCGAACAGACAGGACTGACATGACTCAAGCACAATACGATATCGACGCGCTCTTCAAACGCAATCGCGACTGGGCTGCGGCCATGGTGGCCAAGGATGAGAACTTCTTCAAGGCATTGACCGCCCAGCAGTCGCCCGAGTATCTGTGGATCGGCTGTTCCGACAGCCGGGTGCCGGCCAACGAGTTGCTGGGACTGGCACCGGGCGAGTTGTTCGTCCATCGCAATATCGCCAACGTGGTCGTGCATTCGGACTTGAACTGCCTGACGGTGTTGCAGTTCGCCATTGACGTGCTCAAGGTCAAGCACGTCATCATTTGCGGGCACTATGGCTGTTCGGGCGTACACGCGGCCATGATCAACAAGCGCGTGGGCCTGGCCGACAACTGGCTGCGCCACGTGCAGGATGTGCAGCAAAAGCACGAGAAATACCTGGGCGATGTATTGCCGTCGCGCGCGCGTGCCGACCGCTTGTGCGAGTTGAACGTGACCGAGCAGGTGGTCAACACGGCGCAGACCACGGTGGTGCAGGATGCATGGGAGCGCGGCCAGCCGCTGACGGTGCATGGCTGGGTGTACGGCTTGCACGACGGCTTGCTGCGCGACCTGGGGATGAGTGTCAGCGGCGCCGATGAGCTGGCGCCGAAACTGGCGGCGCGCTTGCTGGAGTATCAGGAATAGCCGGAATTGGCCATGTGATCGTCGCCCTCGCGCAGGCGGGGGCCCAAGGTGGTTCTTTCGCCTGTAACCGGGCATACAAAATTGGACCCCCGCCTGCGCGGGGGCGACGGTTTTGCGGTTTTAGTTGCTTTCCTTGATCACACGTCCGTTCAAGTGTTGCACCGGACGGGCGTTGTGCTTGTA
This sequence comes from Massilia genomosp. 1, assembly GCF_011682185.1. Lineage (NCBI taxonomy): Bacteria > Pseudomonadati > Pseudomonadota > Betaproteobacteria > Burkholderiales > Oxalobacteraceae > Massilia > Massilia genomosp. 1. Next base: position 48,439 of record NZ_WHJF01000016.1, on the reverse strand, counting down.
CAGCTTGTGAAACTGGGCCAGTTGCGCCTTCGACATTTCCACCGGCGTTTTCAGCACGAACCAGTTGGCTTCTTCGCTGCATGGCGGCGTGGTCAAGGAGCCCGGGAAATTGTAGTAACCCTGGGTCGGCGGCAAAATGCCCATCATGTCGATGGTCACGCCATCGACCGCCTGCTCGACTTCCGCTTGCTTCGGCAGGTTGTTGAAGATATTTGTCAGCGCCGGGTTTTCCTTGCCCAGCTTGAACAATACCGCCACCACGGCCAGCTTGTTGTCCGCGTTCTTGTGTACCAGGTGCAAGCCGAGCGGATACTGCTTGCCGTTGATGCGCTCTTCGCTCGGCGTATGGAAATGGAATTGCAGCAATTCATGGCGTACGCCACCGATCGTCATCCCGCTGCCCGGTGCATAATTGACCTGCACCGTGTGCCCGTTATCGATGATTTTCAGCGGCGAAGGCTGGTATTCGAACACAATCGGATCGAGCTGGGACTTGGTGGTCGCATTCGTGCGGATATCGATCGGCGACTGCGCGTGACCGGTCTTGCAGATAACATAGTCGGACTTGAGGCCGCCCCATTTGGCCGGCCCGGTGGCGCCCTCATACGTCCATTCGTGTTTGGCATGCCTGGCATGCGCGGCGGGCGCCGCTGTTGGTGCGGCGGCTGGCGCTGGCGCCCCGGCCGGCGCCTGGGCGTGCGCCGGCAGCGGCAGGATGGCGGCCAGCGCCAGCGAAACGACGGTCATGCGTGAAAACATGTGAGTTCCTTTGATCGAATGGGATACCGTATGGAGTGGCGTCGCGGCGGGGCATGGCCGCACAAAGCACAGGAACGCGTCGTGGCGCTCGCTCTGTCCGGTAATAATATCTTGTCTTAGCACAGGTAAATACAGCAACGCTCGCACTTGCTGCAAAGACGCAACACAAATGCTGGCGCGGTTCCCTTGACCCACGTGTGGAAAATACTAATGGAGCAATAATTTGAATCAGGAAAATAATCAGCTGGAAACTATTCGCACCCTGGCGCGCAGCTTTGTCGAGGAGCGCGACTGGGGCCAGTTCCACACGCCCAAGAATTTATCGTCGGCGCTGTCGGTCGAAGCGGCCGAGCTGCTGGAACATTTCCAGTGGCTCAAGACCGGGACGCAGGAAGAATTGGGGGCGGACAAACTTGTCCAGGTGCGCCACGAAATGGCCGACGTGCTGGTCTACCTGGTCTTGCTGGCGGACCAGCTCGATATCGACCTGGGCGCGGCGGTGCAGGAAAAGATGGTGCTCAACCGGGCCAAATACCCGGCCGACAAGGTGCGCGGCGATGCCCGCAAATACCACGAATACCCGCCGGACTGAGCCGGCGGGCTTGCTTTGCCAGGCTGCGCGTTACAGCCCGCCCATGCAGATGTACTTGATCACCAGATAGTCGTCGATGCCGTAGCGCGAGCCTTCGCGTCCCAGTCCCGACTGCTTGACGCCGCCGAACGGCGCCACCTCGGTCGACATCAGGCCGGTATTGACGCCGACCATGCCCGTTTCCAGGGCATCGGCCACGCGCCACACGCGCCCGATGTCGCGCGAGTAAAAATACGCCGCCAGCCCGAATTCGGTATCGTTGGCCATGGCGATGACATCTTCCTCGGTATCGAAGCGGAACAGGGGCGCGAGCGGGCCGAAGGTTTCTTCGGTGGCCACCTGCATCGTCGACGTCACATCGGCCAGCACGGTCGGCTCGAAAAAGCTGTGTCCCAGGGCGTGGCGCTTGCCGCCGGCTAGCAGGCGCGCGCCTTTGGCGAGCGCGTCGGCGATGTGCTCCTCGACCTTGAGGACAGCCTTTTCCTCGATCAGCGGGCCTTGCGTCACGCCCACATCCTGGCCATTGCCGACTTTCAGCTTGGCCACCGCCGCCACCAGTTTTTCGGCGAAGCGCTCGTACACCCCATCCTGCACATACAGGCGGTTGGCGCATACGCAGGTCTGGCCGGCGTTGCGGTACTTGGACGCGATCGCCCCTTCCACCGCCGCATCGAGGTCGGCGTCGTCGAACACGATGAACGGCGCGTTGCCGCCCAACTCCAGCGACAGCTTCTTGATGGTCGGCGCGCACTGCTCCATCAGCACGCGCCCGACCTGGGTCGAGCCGGTGAAGGTGAGTTTGCGCACCAGCGGATTGCCGGTCATTTCGGCGCCGATCGCTTTCGAGTCGCCCGTGATCACGCTGAACACGCCCTTGGGCACGCCGGCGCGCTCGGCCAGTTCGGCCAGCGCCAGGGCCGAGAACGGGGTCAGCTCGGCCGGCTTGACCACCATCGGGCAGCCGGCCGCCAGCGCGGGGCCGACCTTGCGCGTGATCATCGCCGCCGGAAAATTCCACGGCGTAATCGCCGCGCACACGCCGATCGGCTCCTTGGTCACCACCAGGTGCCGGTCGGGCCAGGGCGACTGCAGGGTGTCGCCTTCGATGCGCTTGCCTTCCTCGGCGAACCACTCGATGAACGACGCCGCGTAAGCGATTTCGCCCTTCGATTCGGAGAGCGGCTTGCCTTGTTCTGCGGTCATGATCAGGGCCAGGTCGTCGGCATTCTCGATCATCAGGTCGTTCCACTTGCGCAGAATGACGCTGCGTTCGCGCGCGCTCTTCTTGCGCCAGGCGGGCCAGGCCGCGTTGGCCGCCGAAATGGCGCGCGCGGCGTCCTCCTTGCCCATGCGCGGCACCGTGCCGAGGGTGTCGCCGGTGGCCGGATTGGTCACGGTGATGGTGGCCGCGTCGCCCGCATCGCACCATTCGCCGTCGATAAAACATTGCTGCCGCAGCAGCGCAGGGTCTTTGAGATTCAACATGACAGGGCTTTCGTGATCAGGCTTGGCGCGAGGCCGGGCAATCATCTTAGCGTTTTTTGCAAGCGGTTGCCGGGCAGCGCAGCGCGCGTGCTGCGATGCTTGCCACCAAGCAGCATCCGCTCACTGCCGTCTTGATCGCGCGCAGGCCGTCTGCATTCTGTGGGGAACTTTTTGTGAGGGCACAAACCCGGGCGCCGCGCCGGGACCATCCTGAACGGTGACGGCGCCGCTTCCGGCGTTGCCCGGTATCCCTGCGGGAACCGCCACCGCTCACGACGAGGTGCCTTATGCGTCAACCTGCCCGCCTTCTTCCCGCACTGGCGCTGTGCGCCGCCTGCCTGCCGGCGCTGGCCGCGCCAGCGCCGCGCTACCGCATCACCACCATCCTGGCCGGCCAGTTCGACTATGTCGAAGCGACCGGCATCAACAAGCACGGCGACGTGGTCGGCGGCACCTACGTGACCGGGCAAGAGTGGCGCGGCTACCTGTTCGCCGACGGCCGCACGGCGCAGCTGGGCAGCCTGGGCGGCCAGTACACGCGTGCGCAGGCGATCAACGACGCGCGCCAGGTGGTGGGCGAATCGAAGACGGCGGACGGCATCAGCCACGCGGTCATGTTCAGCGGCGCCACGGCGACCAACCTGACCCCGTGGGCGCTCAGGGAAAGCGGCGCCAACGCCATCAACAACGCCGGCACGGCGGTCGGCGCGATTCCCTGCGACTGCCTGGAATTCCACGCGGCGCGCTTTACGGGCAGCGGCGTGACCGACCTGGGCACGCTGGGCGGCAAGTCGAGCAACGCCGACGGCATCAACAGCGCCGGGCAGATCGTCGGCTGGGCCGCGCTGGCCGGTCCCTACACCCCGCGCGCCTTTTTGTACGACAACGGCACGATGCGCGACCTCGGCGCCCTGGGCGGTGAATGGTCGAGTGCGAGCGCGATCAACGAGGCGGGGCATGTCGCCGGCAGCTCTGCGCTGGGCGGGCAAGCGGGCGAGCACGCTTTTTTGTACGTCAATGGCGTGATGAGCGACCTGGGCGCCTTGTCCGGCATGGGCAGCGCCGCGCGCGGCCTGAACAATGCGGGGCAGGTGGTGGGACTGTCGTACCAGGGCTGGGACGTGAAGGAGGCGGTGCTGTGGGAGGGCGGGGCGCTGTTCAATCTGAACAGCCTGATCGACCCGGCGTCCGGCTGGCACCTGACCGATGCCGGCGCCATCAACGACCTCGGGCAGATTGCCGCCAGCGGCTGCCATCAGGGGCTGGGCGTGTGCGGCATGCTGCGGCTCGATCCGGCCAGCATGCTGCCGGTGCCGGAACCATCGACCTGGGCCATGCTGCTGGCCGGGCTGGCGCTGGTGGGCGTGCGCGGCCGGCGCCGCTGAACCTTGCTTAACCGGGGTCTGACCTCAATTAAGAAAATAGTTGCCTTTTTGGAATATTTAGGGCGGTGGCGGTTCGTGTTGGCATGTTTGACAACTTGCCGGTAAGCTCTAACTGTGGTCAGGCGCATCGATCTGCGCCAAACCTATGTTGTCCATTTGAGATGGATCAAGCAGCACTCGCCATCAGGCCGATTAGCCATTATGATGAACCGGGTGCGTCATTCGTTCCTATATCGACAATCATGCGCCGTCCTATCGTCCTCGTTCCCGCTTGCACGCGCCAGATCGGCCCTCATCCGTATCATGCCGCGCAGCTCAAATATGTCGACGCCGTCGTCCTCGGCGCCGACTGCGCTCCCATGGTCCTGCCCGCGCTCGGCGCCGCGCTCGACCTTGAGGCGTCGCTCTCCGTCTGCGACGGCATCATGCTGACCGGCTCGGCCTCGAACGTGCATCCGGGCTACTACGACCAGGACGTGTACGACCCGCGCCTGCCGCAGGACCCGGCGCGCGACGCCACCACCTTGCCGCTGATCCGCGCCGCCCTCGAGCGCGGCATTCCCATCATCGCGGTGTGCCGCGGTTTCCAGGAGATGAATGTGGCCCTGGGCGGCAGCCTGTACCAGGCGGTGCAGGAAGTCGAAGGCAAGATGGACCACCGCGAAGACCCGGACGCCTCCATCGAAGACCAGTACGGCCCGGCCCACGATGTGATCATCACACCCGGCGGCGCCTTCCAGCGCATGCTCGGCGGGCTTGACCGCATCGCCGTCAATTCGCTGCACGGGCAGGGCGTCGACCGGCTCGCGCCCGGCATCGCCATCGAAGCGCTCTCGCACGACGGCCTGGTGGAAGCATTCTCGGTGCCGTCCGCGCCCGGCTTTACCCTGGCCGTGCAGTGGCATCCGGAGTGGCGGATCCTCGAGAACCCGGCGTCGATGGCCATGTTCGGCGCCTTCGGCCAGGCTTGCCGCGCTTTCCAGGCGGGGCGCGCATGAACATCCGCAGCGCCAGCCGCTACGAAAAGTGGGCCCTCTGCTGCGTGCCTTAGCGCCGCTTGCCATCCTCGGTTCCACAGCACGCCCGCGGCAGTCGCCCGCGCGCGCAATGAGCAAACTACAGAGCGCAAATTACAGAGCGCAAACTACAGAGAGAACATCATGGCAATTCGCGAAAACTTTACCTACACCGACATGGACCTGTGGCTCAACGAGAAACGGGTCACCGAAATCGAATGCCTGATTCCCGACTTGACCGGGGTCGCGCGCGGCAAGATCCTCCCGCGCGGTAAGTTCACGCAGGAGCGCGGCATGCGCATCCCCGAGGCGGTGCTGGGCATGACCGTGACCGGCAACTATCCCGTCGACGACGAAGCCTACGACCGCGCCATCTCGGCCACCGACCGCGACATGATCCTGAAAGCCGATCCGACCACCATCACCATGGTGCCGTGGGCGGTCGACCCGACCGCGCAGGTGATCCACGACTGCTATTTCGCCGACGGCAAACTGGTCGACTTCGCGCCGCGCACGGTGCTGCGCCGCGTCTTGAAGCTGTATGCCGACAAGGGCTGGAAGCCGGTGGTCGCGCCCGAACTCGAGTTCTACCTGACCGCCAAGAACATCGATCCCGACCTGCCCCTGAAACCGCCGATCGGCCGCAGCGGCCGCGCCGAAACCAGCCGCCAGGTCTACAGCATCGACGCCGTCAACGAGTTCGATCCCCTGTTCGAGGACATCTACGACTACTGCGAACTGATGAACCTCGACGTCGACACCCTGATCCACGAGATCGGCGCCGGCCAGATGGAGATCAATTTCCTGCACGGCGATCCGCTCGGCCTGGCCGACAAGGTGTTCTTCTTCAAGCGCACCCTGCGCGAAGCGGCCCTCAAGCACGACATGTACGCCACCTTCATGGCCAAGCCGATGGCCGGCGAACCCGGTTCGGCCATGCACGTACACCAGAGCGTGGTCGATACCAAGACCGGGCTGAATATCTTCAGCAGCGAAGACGGCTCGGCCTCGCCCCTGTTCAAGCAGTACATCGGCGGCCTGCAGCGCTACATGCCGTCGGCCATGGCGATCGTCGCGCCGTACGTCAATTCGTACCGCCGCATCGTGCGCCACACCGCCGCCCCGATCAACATCCAGTGGGGCCTGGACAACCGCACGGTGGGCTTTCGCGTGCCGGAGTCCGGCGTGCAGGACCGCCGCGTGGAAAACCGCATCATCGGCGCCGACGCCAATCCCTACCTGGCGCTGGCCGTCACCCTGGCCTGCGGCTACCTCGGCATGACCGAGCAGCTCGAACCGACCGCGATGATGAACGGCAGCGCCTACGAAATGCCGTTCGAGCTGCCGCAAGGCCTGCCCGAAGCGCTGCACCTGCTGCGCGCCGAGGACAAGCTGCGCACGGTGCTGGGCGAGCGCTTCATCGATGTGTATGCGGCCATCAAGGACCTGGAACACCAGGAATTCATGACCGTCATCAGCCCGTGGGAACGCGAACACCTGCTGTTGCACGTGTAAGCATCGCGCAGCACCGACAACAACAATAACGAAAACGAAAACGAGGTCCATCATGACAGCCAACCCCATGGTCCCGAGCGCCGCGCTGGTCGCGTCGGTCAAGGCCGCCACGCACGACGTCTACGACACCGCCGAAATCCAGCGCCAGGACGCGGCGCACTACATGCATCCCTTCACCGACCACAAGGCGCTGGGCGAACGCGGCGCGCGCGTGATGGTGCGCGGCGATGGCATCTACCTGTGGGATTCCGAGGGCAACAAGATCCTCGACGGCATGTCCGGCCTGTGGTGCGTGAATGTCGGCTACGGGCGCACCAGCATCTCGGACGCGGTCTACCGCCAGATGCAGACGCTGCCCTTCTATAACAGCTTCTTCAACACCACCAACGTGCCGGCCACGCGCCTGGCCGCGCTGCTGGTGGAGATTTCGCCGCCCCAGTTCAACCACGTGTTCTTCACCGGTTCCGGCTCGGAAGCGAACGACACCAACCTGCGCATGGTGCGCCGCTACTGGGACCTCAAAGGCCAGCCGCAGCGCCACACCATCATCAGCCGCTACAACGCCTACCACGGCAGCACCGTGGCCGGCGCCGCGCTGGGCGGCATGGCGGGCATGCACGAGCAGGGCGGCATGATCCCGGGGATCGAGCATATCGGCCAGCCGAACTACCTGGAAAACGGCAGCGGCATGACGCTTGATGAATTCGGCATCGTGGCCGCCGGCTGGCTCGAGACCAAAATCCTCGAGGTCGGCGCCGACAAAGTGGCCGCTTTTATCGGTGAACCGGTGCAGGGGGCGGGCGGCGTGATCATTCCACCGGCCACCTACTGGCCCGAAATTCAACGCATCTGCGACAAATACGGCGTGCTCTTGATCGCCGACGAAGTCATTTGCGGGTTTGGCCGTCTTGGTACATGGTTTGGCTCCGAGTTGATGCAGATCAAACCTGATCTGATTACATTCGCGAAGGGTGTGACCTCGGGATATGTTCCTCTTGGTGGCGTGCTGGTCGGTGACCGGGTCGCAAACGTGTTGATCAACGAAGGCGGCGACTTCAATCACGGTTTCACGTATTCCGGCCATCCGGTGGCGTGTGCGGCGGCGCTCGAAAACATCCGCATCCTGATGGACGAGCGCCTGGTGCAGCAGGTGGCGCAAGACACCGGCCCGTACCTGAAAGAGAAGTTCGAAGGGCTGATGGATCATCCGCTGGTCGGTTACGCCGACACCTGCGGCTTCGTGGCGGGCCTGAACCTGGTGCGCAAGAAAGCCGCGGCGGTGCATGACTGCGAGTACTTCGATCCGGAGCAGGGCGTGGGCATGATCTGCCGCGGCTACATGTTCGCCAACGGGATCATCATGCGCGCCGTGGGCGAGCGCATGATCATCGCGCCGCCGCTGGTGATGACGCGCGCGCAGATCGACGACATGATTTTCAAGATCAGGTACTGCCTCGAGGCCACCCTGATCGACGTGCAGAAGCGGGGCTGGGTAACTTGAACGAACCTTGATCGGGAGCCAGGATGAAGACGATACGCCGCATCGCACACAGCTTCATCCTCGGCCTCGCGGCCGCCGCCAGCGTGGCGGCCGCCAACGGGGCCGCCGCCCCGCCGGAAGAGAAAGTCCTCAACATCTACAACTGGTCCGACTACATCGCCGACGACACGGTCCGCAACTTCGAAAAAGAAACCGGCATCAAGGTCCGCTACGATGTCTTCGACAGCAACGAAGTCCTGCACGCCAAGCTCAGCGCCGGTAAAACCGGCTACGACATCGTGGTCCCCACCGCCCACTGGGCGCGCCTGCAGATCGACGGCGGCCTGCTGCGCCCCCTCGACAAGGCCAGCCTGCCATACCTGGCCAATCTTGACCCGACCCTGCAATCGCTGCTCAAACGGCTCGACCCGGACAACAAGCACCTGGTGGTCTGGCTGTGGGGTTACACCACGCTCGGCATCAACGTCGACAAGGTCAAGGCGGCGCTCGGGTCTTTACCCATGCCCGACAATGTATGGGACCTGGTGTTCGATCCGCGCTACGCCAGCAAACTGACTTCGTGCGGCATTTCCTTTCTCGACTCGCCGTCCGAAGTACTGCCCGCCGCGCTGCTCTACATCGGCAAGCCGGCCTACTCGAAGAACAGCGCCGACTACCAGGACGCCGGGCGCATGCTGCAAGCGATCCGCCCGGCGGTGACCCTGTTCAGCTCTTCCGGCTACATCAACGACCTGGCCAACGGCGCGCTGTGTGTCTCGCTCGGCTGGTCGGGCGACATCAACATCGCGCGCCAGCGCGCCATCGACAACAAGAATGGCCACAACATCGTGGCGCTGGTGCCGAAGACGGCCACCCTGATGTTCGACACCATGGCCATTCCGGCCGACGCCCCGCATCCGGGCAACGCCCACCTGTGGATCAACTATATTTTGCGCCCCGAGGTACACGCGAGCCTGACCAACAAGGTTTTCTACGCCAACCCGAACAAGGCCGCCACCCCGATGGTGCGGCCCGACATCGCCGGCAACCGCACGGTCTACCTGCTTGATGCCGACAAGCAGCGCATGGTGGTGCCCGAGCCCTTGAGCGCCGAAGCGCGCCGCACCATGACGCGCGTGTTCACCCGTTTCAAGACCGGAATGTAAGCCGTAATGTAATCATTTTGCATGCAGACCGGCGTATGTCCGATAAAATTGCGGCTTTGCCTCATCTTTCATCATCCCTATGACGATTGCACAACCCGCAAGCTCGCAGCCCTTTCTCCTGATCCGCAACCTCGTCAAGGAATTCGACGGCGTGCGCGCCGTGAACGATATTTCGCTGGCCATCGACAAAGGCGAGATCTTCGCGCTGCTGGGCAGCTCCGGCTGCGGCAAGTCGACCCTGCTGCGCATGCTGGCCGGCTTCGAGACCCCGACCGCCGGCGCCATCGAACTGGCCGGCCAGGACCTGGTCGGCGTGCCGCCCTACGAGCGCCCGGTCAACATGATGTTCCAGTCGTACGCGCTGTTCCCGCACCTGACGGTGTGGGACAACGTCGCTTTCGGCCTGCGCCGCGACGGTTTGCCCAAGGCGGCCATCGCCGAACGGGTCGACCAGATGCTGGCGCTGGTGCAGCTGGGCCCCTACGCCAAACGCAAGCCGCACCAGCTCTCGGGCGGGCAGCAGCAGCGCGTGGCGCTGGCGCGCAGCCTGGCCAAGCGCCCGCAATTGCTGCTGCTCGACGAGCCGCTCGGCGCGCTCGACAAAAAACTGCGCGAACAGACCCAGATGGAACTGGTGAACATCATCGAGCAGGTCGGGGTGACCTGCGTGATGGTCACCCACGACCAGGACGAGGCCATGAGCATGGCCACCCGCATCGCCGTCATGAGCGAAGGGCGCATCCTGCAGGTGGGCGCGCCGGGCGAGATTTACGAAACCCCCAACTGCCGCTTCGTGGCCGACTTCATCGGCACCGCCAACATGTTCAACGGCCATGTGCGCGTCGACCAGCCCGACCATGTCGTCGTCGAGACAGCCGAATGCCGCCACTATGTCAGCCACGGCATCAGCGGCACCAACAACATGCCGGTGACGGTCGCGGTGCGGCCCGAAAAAATCGCCCTCCAGCGCGAAATGCCCGGCGTGGCGCAGCGCGCCTCGGCCGCCGAAGATGGCTACAACTGCGTGGCCGGCGAGATCGTCAACGTCTCCTACTTCGGCAACGAGACCCACTACCAGGTGCGCATGGCGCAAGGCGGCATCCTCAAGGTGGCGCGCACCAACGCCGCGCGCCATGAAGAGGCGCGCATGGAACGCGGCCAGCATGTCGTCGCGTGGTGGGATGGCAGCGACATCGTGGTCCTGACCCATTGAGGCGGCCATGATCAAGCCTTTTCGTCAATCGGCCGCTGGCCGCCGCTTCGTGATCGGCGTGCCGCTGGTGTGGCTTACCATCGCCTTCCTGATCCCGTTCCTGATCGTGCTGCGCATGAGTTTTTCGGAACTCGACGAGAGCGGCAGCCCGTTCGGCCCCCTGCTCACCTTCAGCGACGGGGTCCTCTCCATCAAGGCCAAGGTGGTCAACTACGTCGCCCTGACCGAGGACTCCACCTACCTGTGGACTTTCATGCGCTCGCTCGGCTACGCCGGCCTGACCATGGTCCTGTGCCTGGTCACCGGCTACCCGTTCGCCTACTTCATGGCGCGCGCCAATCCGGCGCACCGCACGGTGCTCCTGATGATGGTGATGCTGCCGTTCTGGACCTCCTTCCTGCTGCGCATCTACGCCTGGAAGGGCATCCTGGCCAACCAGGGCTTGCTCAACAACCTGCTGCTGTGGCTCGGCGTGATCGGCGAACCGCTGAAAATGATGAACACCCCGTTCGCGCTGGCGCTGGGGATGTTCTACGCCTACCTGCCGTTCATGATCCTGCCGCTGTACGCCAACCTGGTCAAGCTGGACGTGCGCTACCTGGAAGCGGCGGCCGACCTGGGCGCGACGCCCTGGCAGGCGTTCTGGCGCATCACCGTGCCGCTGTCCAAATCCGGCATTATCGCCGGCGCCATGCTGGTGTTCATTCCGGCGGTGGGCGAATTCGTCATTCCCGAACTGCTCGGCGGCCCCGAAACGCTGATGATCGGACGCCTGCTGTGGGACGAATTTTTCGTCAACACCGACTGGCCGCGCGCCTCGGCGCTGGCGGTGGTGGCGATCCTGCTGATCCTGGTGCCGATGGCGATCTTCAATAAATACAAGGCCGAACAGGAAGCGGAGGACCGCGCATGAGCACCAACATGAGCGCGAAGGTGAACAAAATGACCCTGGCCCGCTGGTTCGGGCGCGGCTGGCTGTCGATGGGCTACCTGTTCCTGTACCTGCCGCTGCTGGTGCTGGTCGTGTTTTCGTTTAACAGCTCGCGCCAGGACATGGTGTGGAGCGGTTTTTCAACCCAGTGGTACCCGGAACTGTTCAAGGATGCGGAACTGGTCAGCGGCTTCGTGCTGTCGCTCAAGATCGCCCTGACCAGCGCCACCGCCGCCGTGCTGCTGGGGACCATGGCCGCCTTTGCCCTGAACCGCTACAAGCGCTTTCCGGGCCGCCTGCTGTTCTCCGGGATGGTCAGCGCGCCGCTGGTCATGCCCGAGGTGATCATCGGCCTGTCGCTGCTGCTGATGCTCGTCTCGGTGCAAAAGATCTTCGGCGTTCCCGAACGCGGCGCGTTTACCATCTGGATCGGCCACACGCTGCTCGGCATGGCCTATGCGGCCGTGGTGGTGCAGGCGCGCCTGCGCGAGATGAACCGCTCGCTCGAAGAAGCGGCCATGGACCTGGGCTGCCGTCCCTACCAGGTGTTCTTCCTGGTGACCTTGCCGAACATTACGCAGTCGCTGGCCTCGGCCTGGCTGCTCACGTTTACGCTCTCGCTGGACGACGTGGTGCTGTCGAACTTTTTGTCGGGCCCCGGCTCGACGACCATGCCGCTGGTGATCATGTCGCGTGCGCGCCTGGGGCTGGACCCGCGCGTGAACGCGGTGGCGGCGTTAACAATCCTGGTGGTGTCGACCGGCGTGATCATCGCCGCCATCATGATGGCGCGCGCCGAGCGGCAGCGCCAGAAGCAGGTGGCGGCCGCAGTCAAGTCGTAACGCTCTTCGGCCGCTGCATACGGTGGCGGGCAAGCATGCCCGCCACCCTCACCGTTGGCCCGAGAGGAGTGATTCATGCACAACTACCGCAACGCCGTCATCGCATTCGCCGCAGCTTGTCCCGCCGTCGCGCAAGCCCAGAGCACCGAACAACTCAAGACCGAACTCGGCGCCCTCAAGGCGCATGTGCAGAAGCTCGAAGCCATGATCGACCAGGCCGACCAGGCCAGGGCCGAGGCCAAGGCCAAGGCCAGGGCGCCCGAACCGGACACCTCGGCCGAAGTGGCGCGCCTGCGCGTGAAGACCGACGCCACCGACGACGCCATGCAGGCCAGCGGGCTGAAAGGCCTGAAGATCTCGGGCTACATCGACCCCACCTATATCCGCAACCGCAACGCCGGCACCTCCAGCTTCGTCTTCCTGAACAATAACAGCTCGATCAACGGCTCCGGCGAGAGCTTCGGCTACGACAATACCTACTTCGGCAGCGCCTTGCTCAATCTCGACAAGGAGCTCGAAGGCGGCAGCAAACTGAGAATCTCGCTCATGCCCAGCAAAGGCACCGCCTCCGGCTACAATTTCGGCAACCTGGTGCATGAAGCGTCGGCCTCGATTCCGCTCGGCGACCAGTCGACCCGCCTGTTGCTCGGGCAAATTCCAGACTGGAGCGGCTACGAATACATCCCCTCGACCCAGAACAAGCTGCTGACCCACAACCTGCTGTTCGATTTTTCGTCCGCCAATTTTTACACCGGCGCCGGCTTGCAGCTGTTGCGCGGCAAATGGGACAGCAAGATTATGCTGGGGAACATGAACAGCGCCCGCGTCAACGATGGCGGCGACAGAACCCCCGGCGTGTTCTACCGCGTCGATTACGCCATGAGCGAATTTTCGGGTTTCGGCATATCCGGCACCCATGCCGGCTTCGACGATGAGGATACGGTTGGGCGCCTGGACCTGATGGAGGTCGATGGCTTTTACACGCGTGGCGACTGGAATATCCAGGGTCAGTTAAGCTATGGGCGCCAGCAAGCCACCGCCGCCAACCGGTATGGCGCGGAGCAGCAGCGCTGGTACGGCTTGTCGTCGCTGGTGTCGTACAAAATCATGCCGCGCCTCGAAGCCATCGCCCGCCTCGACTACATCTTCAACGGCACGGGCGGCGGCGGGGTGTTCGGCGCGACCCTGGCGCCCGGTTGCAAAGACCTGGCCGGTTTTGCGGCCAATTGCCCGGACGGGCGCAATGGCTTCGGCCCTGGCATGGTTTTGCGCGGTGGACAATGGTTCGTGCTCGACCCCACCCAGGGCGCCAATCGCGGCACGCTGTCGGTGGGCACGCGGTACCTGCTCGTTCCTGGCGTAAGCGTGAAGGGCGAATACCGTTACGACTACGCCACGGCCAGGACATTCAGGACATTGGACGGACAGTACCGCCGCGACAATCAGGTTATCGGCGTATCGACAGTAGTGAGCTTTTAGGGAGCACGGCATGGGAAACACGCAATGGCACGCACGGGCGGCAGCCCTGGACATCGACGGACGCGCATTCATCGGCGGTGAACGCGTCTGGGCCAGGTCGGAGCAGCAGTTCGACAATCTCTCTCCGATCGACGGGCGCCAGCTTGGCCTGGTCGCGCGCTGCGACGGGCTTGATGTCGACGTAGCCGTGGCGGCTGCGCGCGCGGCCTTCGACGACCGGCGCTGGGCCGGCCAGGCCCCGGCGGCGCGAAAGCGCGTCATGATCAGATTTTCCGACCTGATCCTGGCGCACGCCGAGGAACTGGCCCTGTTAGAGACGCTCGACATGGGTAAGCCGATCAGGTACAGCCAGAGCGTGGATGTGGCGGCCGCGGCCAACTGCATCCGCTGGTACGGCGAGGCGATCGACAAGATCTACGACGAAATTGCGCCCACCGGCGAAAACAGCCTGGCCCTGATCACGCGCGAGCCGGTCGGCGTGGTGGCGGCCATCGTGCCGTGGAACTACCCGATGATCATGGCTGCCTGGAAGATCGCCCCGGCGCTCGCCGCCGGCAACAGCGTGATTCTCAAACCGTCCGAAAAGTCGCCGCTCACCGCCCTGCGCCTGGCCGACATCGCGCTCGAAGCCGGACTGCCGGCGGGTGTGTTCAACGTCGTTCCCGGCTACGGCATTGAAGCCGGGGCGGCGCTGGCGCTGCACATGGATGTCGATTGCATCGGCTTTACCGGCTCGACCAAGGTCGGCAAGCAGATCTTGCAGATGGCCGGGCAATCGAACCTCAAGCGCGCCTGGACCGAATTGGGCGGCAAGTCGGCCAATATCGTCTGCGCCGACTGTCCCAACCTCGATGCGGCGGTGAGCGCGGCGATCGGCTCGATCTACTTCAACCAGGGCGAAAGCTGCAACGCGCCTTCGCGCCTGTTCGTGGAAGCGTCGATCAAGGACGCCTTCCTCGAAAAGGCGCTGGCGCTGGTGCCCGATTTTGCGCCGGGCGACCCGCTCGACGAAGCCACCGTCATGGGCGCCATTGTCGATGCGGCCCAGATGAAAACCGTGATGGGCTACATCGAAGAAGGCAAGCAGGCCGGCGCCAGGCTGCTGGCCGGCGGCGAGGCCGCGCGCCTTGATACCGGCGGCTTTTACGTGGCGCCGACCCTGTTCGACCAGGTCGACGGCTCCATGAGCATCGCGCGCGAAGAAATCTTCGGGCCGGTGCTGTCGGTGCTCGGTTTTACCGACATCGACGACGCGGTACGGCAGGCCAATTCGACCCAGTACGGCTTGCAGGCGGCGGTGTGGACGGGGAACCTGAACAAGGCGATCAAGACCGCGCGCGCCCTGCGCGCCGGCACCGTGCATGTGAACCAGTATGACGGCGACGACATCACGGTGCCGTTCGGTGGCGTCAAGCAGTCGGGCAACGGGCGCGATAAATCGCTGCACGCGTTCGATAAATACACCGAGCTCAAAACCACATGGATCCAGATTGGATGACCGCTCCGCGCCCCCGCGCCTGAAGTACCGGCTGGCCATTTTCGACTTCGACGGCACCCTGGCCGACTCGTTTCCCTTCTTTCAGAGCGTGTACAACGCCCTGGCGGACCAGCATGGCCTGCGCCGCATCGAGGGCGACCAGGTGGCGCGCTTGCGCGGCATGAGCACGCGCGAGATCATGCGCCATATCGGCATGCCGGCCTGGAAAATGCCGGTGGTGTCGAAAAGCTTCATCGCGAAGATGAGCGAGAACGCGGCCAGCATCGCCCTGTTCGACGGCGTGGGCGAGGCCTTGCGCGTGCTGTTCGAGTCCGGCGTGATGCTGGCGGTGGTGTCGTCCAATTCGGAGCACAACGTACGCCGCGTGCTGGGGCCGGAGTTAAGCAGCCTGTTCATCCACTTCGAGTGCGGCATGTCGGTGTTCGGCAAGGCCTCGCGCATCGGCAAGGTGGTCAAGCGAAGCCGCATCGACGCGGCCGATGCGCTGTATGTGGGGGACCAGGGCACCGACGCCGAGGCATCGGCCAAGGCCGGCGTGGCGTTCGGCGCGGTGGCGTGGGGTTATGCGCCGATTAAGGCATTGCGCGCGCATGGCCCGGCCGAAGAGTTTGAATCGGTGGCAGCGATGCTGGCGACTTTGTCGGCCGCCGGCGCGACGCTCAGTACACCTGGGTCGGATGCAATCCACACGCCGCAAAATGCGGGTCGAGCCGGCGCGACAGGCGCCGCAGGTTCAGGGTCGGCACTTGCGGATACAGGTGATGTTCGAGGTGATAAGTCAGGTTCATGAACAGCGCCGGCACGATCGCGCCACGCATGGTGCGCGCCTGTTCGAGCGGTTTGCTGCCCGGTTTGTAGTGCGGCAGGTAGGCCGTCGCCAGCGGATAGAACCAGCCGCCGGCCCAGGCCATGGCGCAGTACAGCAGCGGCCCGGTTGTCCAGCGCGTCAGCCACAGGGCCAGCAGCACCAGCGCCAGCGAGGTGGCCAGTTCGGCGACCATCCAGCGGCGCTCGCGCGCCGGGCGGATCTTGCGCAACGATTCGCGCCACAGGCGCGGCAGGTACAGCGGACCGGCCAGCAAGGCCCCGAGCAGGCTTGCGCGCGCTGGCGCGCCTTCCAGGTCGTCTTCTTCCAGGCAGTGCGCGTGGTGGTGCAGGTGGGTGTAGCGGAACGAATGCCCGCTTTGCAGCACCAGCACGCTGACAATGAACAGCACCACGTGGGTAACGCGCGCGTCCAGGCCCGCCGAGCCGTGCGCCACGTCGTGCAGGTAGGCCACCGTGACCACGAAGTGCATCAGCATCACCACCGGCAGCGCCAGGTACAGGCCTTGCGCGTAGAGGGCGCTGAAGGCGGCCAGGGTCAGCACGGGCAGGGCGGCGAGAACGATGCGCTGCCACGCGGCAACCGTCAGCAGGTGGTCGTCGAGCGAGCCCAGTTGCGGCATGCCCGCGTTGCGACGGGTGAGCGAGGGAAAAGTAATGGAGGTGGCGAAAGAGGCGGGTGCGGTGGCGAAGGCGGACATGATGGTACTTACCTGATCAGGTTAATGAAGGACACGAAAAAGAAGACGACGACGACCATGACGGCCAGGTCCTGCGCGTTGCTGCGCATGCCCCAGCGCCGCAGCGCCAGATCGATGGCCGGATGAAGATGCTGGACCAAGGTGAGCGGCACGCGCAGCAGCGGCCAGAAGACCAGCGCGGCGCCTGGGACGATCCAGGCGAAAAGCGCAATCAGCACCGGGACCACGGCGTCCAGCACGGACCTCGGCAGAAGGGGCAAACCAAACAGCAGGAGCCCAAGCAGGAAGGTCAGCCCCAGCCGATGCCCGCTTAACAGAAACGTGTTGCGCGGGCTCAGATCCCTGGTCTTGCGGCCGAAGACATGCAGCGCCACGTTGAAACGGCGCGTCGCGCTTTTCGGCATGCCGAACAGAGCCAGCGACAGCGCCCCATGCGCCAGCAGGATCACCAGGTCGAGCGCCAGGCCGCGCATGAACGGGGTGCCGAGCGCGATCTGGGCCAGCGGCGAGACAATCAAGGCCCACGCCAGCAGGCGGTTGACGCGCATCCAGATAATTTTGGGCGGCATCAGCGCGCGGGGGCGGAAGGTGGCGAGTGGATGGATCATGGCGAGTGCCTGTGCAGGGGTTGTGTGGGGATTTAGTTGAAGGTGTGTACGATGGCCGGTACGCAAAAGGACAGCAGCGCGACCGCAGCCAGGCCGGCCCCGTTGAACCCCCAGCGCCGGCCAGCCTGCCGCGCGGCGGCGTGGATGTGCAGCAGCACGAAGATCGCCATGAAGGAGATCGGCGCGCAATATGCCATCAGTACCCAGAACATGGCGGGGCCGAAAAACAGGTCTACCCGCGCGATCCGGTAGGCCAGGACGGCAATGAGCGGAACGATCATGCCGGCGCCCACGAGGACCAGGAAAATGCGATAACCGGTCATCAAGAATTCGATGCGCGCGCTCAGGTCCCAGGGACTGAATCCAAACACATGCATCGACACGCTGAACGTGCGCGACTTGCGCTCCGGTTTGCCGAACAGCGCCAGCGACAGCCCGGCATGCGCCAGCAACATCGCCAGGTCGATCCACAGGCAAAGCCAGAACGGCGCGTCCAGCACCCATTGAAGCAGTGGTGAGCCGATCAGCGTCCACGCCAGGATGCGGTTGAACCTGATCCAGACACGCTTCGCTGATGTTTGCTTGAGCAGGCCGGGGAACTGGCGGGTTGTCATGATGCGTCGATGCCTTTGCTGAGTCGTTGCGGCTTGCGCCGTCCTACTCTTCAATACGCAAGCCGCATGCCACCCGCGCAGCGATCCTAAGCTGCTGTTTTTAAACATGAAACTGACGACGGGTACGCATCGGGTGTCAACTTGCTATATAGTTAGCCCGTTGCAACTATCAAGCTGCCTTACACCCGGCCCGCATGGACATCTACCGCGTTTACTATTTTTCCCTGGTGGTCCAGGGCTGCATCAGCCTGGGACTGGCGGCCTGGCTGTGGGCCAAGGCGCCGCACCAGAGCGGCATCAAGCCGCTGGCGCTGTTTTGTGTCGGCATCGGCTGCTGGGCGCTGGGGCAATTGGGCATGCATCTGGGCGAAGACAGCGTGGCGTCTTTGGGCAAGCGCCTGGTCAACTGCGGCCCGATCAACGCGGTGTTTTTCCTGCACTTCGTGTTCCGCTTCCTGCAGCGCGAGCGCCCGCGCCAGCTGCTCGGCATGTATATCCTTGGCCTCGCCACCCTGCTGCTGGTGCAGGTACTCGACATGGGCACGCTGGCGCCCTGGCTGGGCTTCGAACGCTACTACTTTTTCCCGGTCTGGGGCGCGATTCCCGGCGTCGTGGTTACTTCGATCAGCATCTGGGCCTATTTGCTGCTGCTGGCGGCCTGGCCCAAGGCCGCACCCAAACAGCGCGGCAAGATCCTGGCGATCTGGTTCGCCGGCGTGTGGGGCTCGGGCGCCTCGCTGATGTTCCTCAACGCCTCGCTCGGGATCGACATCTTCCCCTACAGCGTGATCCTGCTGCCCGGTTACGCGCTGCTGCTGGTGTTCGGCATCCTGCGCTACGACCTGATGGTGGTGAACCTGTGGGCCAACCGCCTGCTGGCCTGGCTGGTGCTGACCGCCATCACGGTGGCCCTGGCCAGCCTGCTCCTGAGCGTGGCCGCGCGCACCGGGTTTGCGTCCTTGGCCGCCGTGCCCCTGTGGCAGCTCTGGCTGCTCGGCACGGCCATGCTGGCCGCGATGCTGGTGCTGGAAGGCCCGTCGCGGCGCGCCATCGAACGGCTGGTATTCCCCGGCGCGCACCTGGAAGCGGGCGTGCTGGCCGACTGGCGGGTGCGCCTGGACGCCGCCAGCAGCTGGCACGATCTCGAACGGATCGCCGCGTCCACCCTCGGCGCGCACCTGCGCCAGCCGATGCGGGTGGTGCTGGGCGATGCGTCGCCGGGCGATGGCGCCGGCCAGCCGGGCGTGCATTGCTACCTCGCCCCAGGCAAGGATGGCGAAGCGCCGCACTGGCGCACCGACCTGATGGAGTGGGAAGGCGCAACGCCGAGCGTGACCCGCGTCGGCGAAGTGTTCGGCGCCCTGCTGGCGGCGGCCGCGGCGCGCCTGGACCAGTTGCTGCGCTACGCGGAGCACGAAAAGGAACGCCTGCAGCAGGCGCACCTGCTGGAACTGGGCGGGCTGGCGGCGACCGTGGCGCACGAATTGCGCAATCCCCTCAATATCATCAGCATGGCCGCGGTCATGTCGCCGCCGGAAACGCGCGCCGAGATCCGCGCCCAGATCGAGCGCGCCGACCACCTGATCCAGGACTTGCTCAGTTATTCGGGCGAGGTGCGCCTTACTCCCCAGCGCGTGGCGGTGGCCGAACTGGTGCAGCGGGTGGCGGCCGGCCATCCATCCCAGCGAATCGAACTCGATGTGGACGCGGCCCTGTGCCTGCACATCGACCCGATGCGCGGCGAACAAATCCTCGGCAACCTGATTGGCAACGCCATGGCCATGCTGCGCGGCCGTTCGGACCCGCGCATCCTGGTCGACGCACAAGCGCAAGCCGGCGGCCGGGTGCTGCTGCGCGTGTGCGACAACGGCCCGGGCGTGCCCGCCGACCTGGCGGCTGACCTGTTCCAGCCTTTCACCACGCGCCGTCCGGGCGGCACCGGCCTTGGCCTGGCCATCGTGCGACGCCTGGTCGAGGCCCACGGCGGCACGGTCAGGCTGGGCGAGCGGGCCGGCTGGAACTGCTGCTTCGAACTTCTTTTACCAGGTATGCCATGACCCAAGAACGCATTCTTCTCGTCGACGACGAACCCGCCTTCCAGCGCCTGTGCGGCAACTGGCTGGCCAGCCTTGGCTACGACGTCAAGGTCGCGGCATCAAGCGAACAGGTGCTGGCCTTGTGGGCCGGGCACACCTTCGACCTGGTGTTGCTCGACCTGGCGCTGCCGCCGTCCTTCCGCCCCGATGAAGGGCTGGCGCTGCTGCCCGGCCTTGCCTCGGCGCCGGTGGTAGTGATGACCGGTCACGCCGACCGCGAACTGGCGCTGCGCGCGATCGCCGCCGGCGCCTGGGACTTCCTGCCCAAGCCGCTCGACCCGGACCTGTTGCGGGTGGTGGTCGAGCGCGCCCTGACCAAGCGCCGCCTGGAGCGCGAGCTGGCCGACTGGCGCGCGCGCGCCGCGCCAGATGACGCCACCATGGGCCTGATCGGCATCAGCGCCGACCTGCGCGACCTGCGCGCGCTGATCCGCCGTATCGGGCCGACCGACGTGCCGGTGATGATCACGGGGCCGAGCGGCACCGGCAAGGAACTGGTGGCGCGCGCGCTGCATGCCAACGGCAAGCGCGCCGCCAAGCCGTTCGTGGCGGTGCATTGCGGGGCGATTCCGGCGGAGCTGTTCGAGAGCGAATTGTTCGGGCATTGCAAGGGCAGTTTCACGGGAGCGGACCGCGACCGCATCGGCTTGATCGCCGCAAGCCATGGCGGCACCCTGTTCCTCGACGAGATCGGCGACATGCCGCTGTCGATGCAGGTCAAGCTGCTGCGTTTTTTGCAGGCCGGGAGTTTTTTCGCGGTGGGCGCGCGCAGCGAAACGCGGGTCGACGTGCGCGTGGTGGCCGCCACCAACCGCGACCTGGCGGCGATGGTGGAAGAAAAATCGTTTCGCGACGACCTGTTTTATCGCTTGAAGGGCATCCAGGTCAGGACCACGGCGCTGGCCGACCGGGCCGAGGATGTGGCGCTGATCGTGCAGGCGGTGGCGGCCAGGTTGGCGCCGCCCAAGCGGCTCGCGCCGGACGCGCTGGAGTGGGTGGTGTCGCGCAGCTGGCCGGGCAATGTGCGCGAGTTGCAGCATTCGGTATCGACGGCGGCGGCGCTGGCGGGCAGTGCGGATGTGATCACGGTCGACGACCTGGCGCTCGCGTGCGGCGAGGCGGCCGCGCCGCTGGCGGTGCAGGGCGATGGTTTGCTCGACGCGCAGGTGGCGGCGCTGGAAAAGCGCTTGATCGTCGCCGCGCTCGACGAGACGGCGCATAACCACACCCACGCCGCGAAACAGCTGGGCATTTCGCGGGTGGGGCTGTTGAACAAGATGAAGCGCTACGGCTTGCGCTGACGAGGTGTCAGAAGCAGTGCTCGACCCCCGGAAAACTGCCATCCTTGACCGCGCTCACATACGCGCTCACGGCGGCGTCGATACTGGTCTGCCCTTCCATGAAGTTTTTCACGAAGCGCGCTTTGCGCCCCGGGAAAACCCCCAGGATATCGTGCATCACCAGCACCTGGCCCGAGCAGTCCGGCCCCGCGCCAATGCCGATCGTCGGCACCTTGAGCGCCTCGGTCAGCTCCTTGCCCAAGGCGCTAGGAATCGCCTCGTACAGCACCATTGCCGCTCCCGCCGCTTCCAGCGCCAGCGAGTCGGCCTTGAGCTGCGCCGCGCTTTCGATGGTCTTGCCCTGCACCTTGTAGCCACCCAACTGGTGTACCGATTGCGGCGTGAGCCCCAGGTGCGCGCACACCGGCACTGCCCGGTCGGTCAGGAAGCGGACCGTCTCGGCCAGCCACGCGCCGCCCTCGATCTTGATCATGTGCGCGCCGGCCTGCATCAGCTGCACCGCATTGTTGAACGCCGCTTCCGGCGTGCCGTAGCTGCCGAAAGGCATATCGGCGATCACCATCGCACTCTTGTTCCCCCGCGCGACAGCGGCGGTGTGGTACACAATCTCGGCCACCGTCACCGGCAAGGTCGAGTGATGCCCATTGCAGACCATGCCCAGCGAATCGCCGATCAGCAGCACTTCCACGCCGCAGCGGTCCATCAAGGTGGCGAAGCTGGCGTCGTAGCAGGTCAGCATCGTGATCTTGGCGCCCGAAGCGCGCATCGCGTTCAGCGAAGGAATCGTCACCGCCTTCGTCATCACTGGTTTGACCGGCGCCGGCGTATCGCCGCCCGCCATGTCCTTACCCTGCAGATAGCCGCTCATAATAGTCCTTTGATATCAAAATGGTCGCAACGGCGCATAGTGTAATGCCATTGGGCCGAACGTGCCCATGATGGATCGAAAGCTCGCCTGAGGTCGTCGCGCCGGAAGACGGGATAATCGCCGCCCGGGCATCCCGTTGAAAAGAGCAAACATGCACCTCATGCAAAATGAACTTTCACGAGCCGGCGCGCAGCAGCGAAATGGTAAGCGGCGCGACGCGCCCTCAGCTGCGGAAGATGAAGTAGACGGCGCCGACCAGGCAAAGCCCGGCCCACACGTAATCGAGTTTGAACGGTTCGCCCATGTAGAACATCGCGAACGGGACGAACACGGTGAGGGTGATGGCTTCCTGCAGGATCTTCAACTGCGCCAGGCTGTACTGGGTGTGGCCGATACGGTTGGCCGGCACCTGCAGCAGGTATTCGAACAGGGCGATGGCCCAGCTGACCAGCGCCGCATACCACCACGCCTTGCTCGACATGTTCTTCAGGTGGCCGTACCAGGCGATCGTCATGAAAATGTTGGACAGCACCAGCAGGCCGGTGGTCTGCACAAAAATCGGAATCTGCATGTCAGTTCAGTCGTTCGATGGCCTGGCCGGCAACGCCTGCCAGGTAGCCGCGCGCCGGGCCATGCCCTGGCACGTCGATGGAGGGCGCGATTTCCAGCAGCGGCGCCAGTACGAAGGCGCGCTCGAGCATGCGCGGATGCGGCACCTGCAAGGCGGCGCTGTCGATCCGTTCATCGTTGTAGAGCAGGATGTCGAGGTCCAGGGTGCGCGGGGCGTTGCGGTAGGGCCGTTCGCGCCCGTGCGCCAGTTCGATCGCCTGCAGCGCGGCCAGCAGGCCGTGTGCGCTCAGGGTCGTGTCGATGCAGGCCACTGCGTTGATGTAGTCGTCGCCCGAGGAGTCGATGGGCGCGGTGCGCCAGGCCGACGACTGCGCCAGCAGGCGGCTGCCGGCGAGCGTGGCCAGGCGCGCCAGGGCGTCGGTCACGTTAGCGCGGGCGTCGCCCAGGTTGGCGCCGATGCCGACGTACGCGATCATTCGTCGCCGCTGGTGCTGCCGGTCGTGCTGGTGGCGGCGGCGTTGTCGCCGCCCTCGCCATTGGCGCGGCTGCGCGGTGCGCGACGCGGCGCGCGCTTGCGCTTGGCGCCGGCCGGCGCGGCGCCGGCGTTGGTGAGCAGGTTTTCGCGTTCGACGGCGTCGCCGTCATAGAAAGCGGTCCACCATTCGCCGATTTCCATCTCGATCTCGCCCGACTCGCAGCGCAGCAGCAGGAAGTCGTAGCCGGCCCGAAAGCGCGGGTGTTCCAGCAGCTTGTACGGGGCCTTGCCGTTGCGTCGCTCGAAGCGCGGCTGCATCGACCAGATGTCGCGCATGTCCGAGCCGATCTTGCGCTGCAGCGCCAGTTTTTCGGTCTGCGAATCGAGCACGTCGTCGGCCGCCAGGTGCAGCGCCGGAATCGGCGACTCGCCCGCCGCGCGGTAGGCGGTCCATTTTTCCACCACCTGGTGCCACAGCAGCGAGGCAAACAGGAAGCCGGGCGAGACGCCCTTGCCGGCCTTGATGCGGTTGTCGGTCGACTCCAGCGCCAAGGTCACGAACTTCATGCCGATGGGCTGCTCGAGCACCACGTCGAGCAGCGGCAGCAGGCCGTGGTGCAGGCCCTCCTTGCGCAACTGCTGCAGGCAGGCCAGCGCGTGCCCGCTCATGAGCAGCTTGAGCATTTCGTCGAACACGCGCGCGGCGGGCACGTTGTTGATCAACGGCGCCATGACCGGAATCGGTTCGCGCGTGTGCGGCTCGATCGTGAAACCAAGGCGCGCGGCGAAGCGCACCACGCGCAACAGGCGCACCGGATCTTCGCGGTAGCGCGCTTCGGGCTGGCCGATGATGCGCAAGGTCTTGTCGCGGATGTCGGCGATGCCGCCGTGGTAGTCCAGCACCACCTGGGTGGCCGGATCGTAGTACATGGCGTTGATGGTGAAGTCGCGCCGCATCGCATCTTCGTGCTGGGGGCCGAAGTGATTGTCGCGCAGGACCCGGCCATGTTCGTCCTTGGGCGCGCTGGACTCGCCGGCGCCGCGGAAGGTGGTCACTTCCAGCAGGTCGGAGCCGAACATCACGTGTACGATCTGGAAGCGCTTGCCGATGATGAAGGCGCGCCGGAACAGGCGCTTGACCTGTTCGGGCGTGGCATCGGTGGCGATGTCGAAGTCCTTCGGCTTGACCGACAGCAGCAGGTCGCGCACGGCGCCGCCCACCACGAACGCCTTGAAGCCCGCCTCCTGCAATGTTTGCGTCACGCGGATCGCGTTCGACGACAGCAGCCTGGGGTCGATCCCGTGCTCCGCCGGTCCCAGGATCACGGGTTCGGTCAGGTCGCGTACTGGCTGCTTCTCTTTGACGCCGAGGATTTTGCGGATGAATTTTTTAATCATTGAATAGATGGAGTAAAGGCCAGCCAAGGCGTGTGGCATGGGTCGCCAGCACGGCGTTCGGGTTGGTCGCGACGGGATGGGTGACGACGGACAGAAGGGGGATATCGTTGTGCGAATCGCTGTAGAAGTGGCTGCGCCCGAAGCCATCGAGCGGCGTGCCCACTTGCGCCAGCCAGGCGTGGGTGTGGGTGACCTTGCCGGCGCCCGAGGTGGGCACGCCAACGAGCTTGCCGGTCAGGTTGCCGTCGGCGTCTTCTTCGGGGACGGCGGCGATCAGGTGTTCCACGCCCAGCGCCTTGGCGATCGGGGCGGTGACGAAGCGGTTGGTGGCGGTGATGATGGCCACCAGGTCGCCGGCGTCGATGTGCTGGCGCAGCAGGGCGCGCGCGCGCGGCAGGATGGCCGGCTCGATCACTTCGGCCATGAAGCGCGCGTGCATGGCGTCGAGTTCCTTGCGCGGAAAGCGCGCCAGGGTGCCGAGCGCGAATTCGAGGTATTCGACCGGGTCGAGCGTGCCGGCCTTGTATTGGTCGAAGAATTCGTCGTTGCGGCGCTTGAATTCGAGCGGGTCGACAGCGCCGGTGCGGACTAAAAATTCGCCCCATTCATGGTCCGAATCGATCGGCAGCAGGGTGTGGTCCAGGTCAAACAGCGCCAGGTTCTTCATTCTTTGGTGTCCGCTTGCGGGTTCGCTTGTAATAGTAAATCGCGCAGCAACGGCAGGGTGACCGGTCGCTGGGTTTCGAGGGAATACTGATCGAGTGCGTCTAGCATCGTCGACAGGGAGCGCATGTCGCGCTTGAAATGGGACAGCAGATAGGGTAACACGCTGGCCGACAAGGTCAAACCGCGCGCTTCGGCGGCGTGCGTGAGTGCGGCGATCTTCTGTTCGTCGGCCAGGCCGTGGATCTGGTAGATCAGGCCCCAGCCCATGCGCGTGCGCAGGTCTTCGCGCACCGGCAGCACCACCGGCGGCACCGGCCCGGTGCTGACCATGTAGGCGCCGTGTTCGCGGATCTGGTTGAACAGCGCAAAAGCGTCGATCTGGGCCTGCGGCGAGAGCTGTTCGCAGTCGTCGAGCAGGTACAGGGTGGTGTCCTGCGTGTAGGTGAATTCGCACTCGGGGGCGTTGCAGGCGATGTAGCGCGAGCCGGGGGTGGCGGCCAGGGCTTGCAGCAGGTGGGTCTTGCCGGCGCCGGTTTCGCCCCACAGGTAAGCGAAATGTTCGCGCGAACGACGCTCCGCGAACTGGTGCATCAGATGCGCCAGTTCGGCATTTTGCCCTACCTCGAAGGTATCGAGGCTGTGCGCCTGCTCTGCGCCCAAATCGAGTACCAGCTGTTTCATGAGTTCATTCTTGCGCCGTCGTGTACATCAGGCATTATAGAAGCTGCCACGCGGATCGTGGGGGTGGCGATGGTGGCAGCTTGCCGGCCCTGTGCTGCGGTGCTTTGGCGGAGAAAATTGGCATCTTATTGTTGTAATGTGGGTTAAATCGGCTTTGGACCGGGCATTTTGATAAAATAGCGGATTGACCGGTTTTGGCCGCCCGCGGCTCGAATCGGTTCGCCGCCTTCTATTTTACCGCCTCCGCTGCCAAATACACCATGAGCCAACTTTCTAATGTTTCCCTCTCCTACCGCGACGCCGGTGTCGATATCGATGCGGGCGACGCCCTGGTCGAAGCGATCAAGCCGTTTGCCAAGAAAACCATGCGCGAAGGCGTCATGGGCGGCATCGGCGGTTTCGGCGCGCTGTTCGAGATCAGCAAGAAGTTCAAGGAGCCGGTGCTGGTGTCCGGCACCGACGGCGTGGGCACCAAGCTCAGGCTCGCGTTCGAACTGAACCGCCACGACACGGTCGGCATCGACCTGGTCGCCATGAGCGTGAACGATATCCTGGTGCAGGGCGCCGAGCCGCTGTTCTTCCTCGATTACTTCGCTTGCGGCAAGCTCGACGTGCCGACCGCCACCGCCGTCGTCAAGGGCATCGCCCAGGGTTGCGAGCAGGCCGGTTGCGCCCTGATCGGCGGCGAAACGGCCGAAATGCCGAGCATGTACCCGGCCGGCGAGTACGACCTGGCCGGTTTCGCGGTTGGCGCGGTGGAAAAATCGAAAATCATCGACGGCACCAAGATCACCCCGGGCGACGTGGTGCTGGGCCTGGCTTCGTCGGGCGTGCATTCGAACGGGTATTCGCTGGTGCGCAAGATTATTGAAGTGGCCAAGCCGGACCTGAACGCCGACTTCCACGGCCGTCCGCTGGCCGACGTGCTGATGGAGCCGACCCGTATTTACGTCAAGCCATTGCTGGCGCTGATGGAATCGATGGAAGTCAAAGGCATGGTACACATCACCGGCGGCGGGCTGGTCGAAAACGTGCCGCGCGTGCTGCAGCCGGGGCTGACGGCGGTGCTCGATTCTAAGGCGTGGACCATGCCGCCGCTGTTCCAGTGGCTGCAACAGCATGGCGGCGTGGCCGACGCCGAAATGCACCGCGTGTTCAACTGCGGCATCGGCATGATCGTCATCGTGTCGAAAGAAAATGCGGATGCGGCGTTTGCCCAGTTGCAGGCGGCTGGCGAGGGCGTGTCGCGCATCGGCACGATCCGCGCGCGCGAGGGCGACGAGCACCAGACGATCGTCAGCTGAGGCGAGCATGTAATACCGCTTGCGCTCAATCAAAAAACGGACGGCGCCTTCGGGTCCCGTCCGTTTTTTTTTGAACTTTCTCATGTAATGAAACAGCGGCAGCGTCACGGCGGGCTAGAAAAATCTACTTCCGGTTGTTGGCCAGTTCCTTGCGGCGCGCCGCGATGGCTTGCTTGACGGTCATCTTGTAATCGATATCCTGGGCCATCGTGTGCTGCGCCACGTAGGACACCAGCAGCTCGGCTTCTTCCGGCGAGAGGGTCTTTTTCAGGGCCTCTCCCTTGACCGGGTCGCCGCTGTCGGCCAGGGTGACGTCGAGCGGGCCGTTGCAGGCGGCCAGCAGCAGGGGAAAGCACACACACGCCAGAAGCAGATTTTTCATCATCGTTCCCCTCAAGGACAGTAGCCATAACTTAACACAGTCCCATCAAAAATGCCTTTTTAAAAACGTTTTAGTTTTTATAAGCGGCGTGTGTTGCGCGCCCGTTACTGCGCTTGCTTGGCCTTGTGACGGATGCTGATGCGCTTGGTCGTCGCATCGGCCGCGATCTGCGCCTCGGTAAAGGGCAGGGTATGCCAGGTCTTGCTCGAAAACAGCCCAGTCTGGTCGGCGTAGTGCGGCGAGGCCGGGTCGACCGACTGCGAGTAGGAGAGCACGGCTTGCGCTTGCGGGCCGTTGCGGTCGAACATCACGGTCTGCACGTAGCTGCCGCCTTCGCTCACCTCGCGTCCGCCCCCGGCCGCCGGCTTGCTGACGATGGCGTTGTAGATCCCGTAGTTGTAGAGCCCGCCGTGGATGGGAATCCGCTTGCCATTACGTTCGGTGTGCTGGATCTCGCCCCAGGTGCTGTTCAGGCCCCAGCCGTTCGCTTCCATGTCGAGTACGGCGTTGGCCAGGGCCGTGCGCAGGGCGCTCACGCCGGCCGGATCGTCCACGCGCAAGCCGCGCGGCGTGCTAATCGGATCGGCCACGTTGAAGGGTACGGCCCAGAACAGCGACGAGCCGTACAACTGGTCCCACACGCTGGCGAAATAGCCGAAGCCGATATTGGTCTCCAGGTTGGCGGTACGGTCCCAGGCGCGCAGTTTGGCGCAGGCCGGCGCCAGGTCGACCATGGCGCCGTTGGCGGCGCGCGCCTGGCGTTCGCCGTCGCAGGCGCGCAGCACGTCGTCCATGATCTGGCCGGCGTAGTAGACGCGGTTGCTGAACAAGAGCCCTTGCAGCTGCGGCATCGAGATGCGCCGGCCCGGCAGGCCATCGGTGCCGGCCAGGCGCGCCTGCAATTGGGCAATGCCGACGCGGGTGCGCCCGCTTTGTTGCTGCGCGTCGAGACTGACAATCGACGGGAAGCCGGTCAGCGGCGCGGCCGGATTGGTCATCCAGGCGCTGTCGTTCGAGTTCTGCACAAAATCGTCGCGTTCCAGGCGCGGCAGGCTGGCGCCGGCGAAGATGCCGCTTTGCGGCGCGGCCGGGTCGTTGTCGGGACGGCAGGCGCTGGTCGAGCCGTCCAGCACCAGCACGCCGCCGGCCGCCGCGTCGCGGAAGGCTTCCGGTACGCAGGCTTTTTCCTTGGCCAGCGGCACGTTCGGCACCACTGTCACGTCCATGTACATGGTCTTGCCTTCCTTGTCGGCGGCGATGGTGCCGACCCATGGCAGGCCGACGATGCGGTCGATGCCGTCGCGCAGCTCGTTCACGCTGCGCGCGCTGTTCATGGCGCGCCATTGTTCCAGCATGCGGTGATTGCCCATGCTGGGGTCAAGCAGGGTATAGGCGACCTTGCGGTTCCACTCCAGTTGGTCGGATACGTGCATCACCACGCCCACGTCGGTCTGGTAGAAATCGTGGCTGCGCGTGGCCAGGCTGCCGTCGGGCTGGCGCACCTCGACTTCGACGCGCTTGCGCGTCATGGGCTGGGACTTGCCGTCGACCATATAGCTGGTCGGATCGCGCGGGTCGAGTTGCAACTGGTGTACCGTGAAGTGGCTGGACGTGTTGTTGGTGTGGGTCCACGCCACGTCCTTGTTGAAGCCGATGCTGACCATCGGCATGCCGCCGAGCGAGGCGCCCATCGTGTCGAGCTTGCCGGGAATGGTCAGGTGCAGCTGGTAAAAACGAAAATCGCCTTGCCAAAAATTGTGTGGATTGGCCAGCAACAGGCCCTGGCCGTTCTCGGTGGCATCCTTGCCCAAGGCCACGCCGTTGCTGCCGAAGCGGGCATGCTGCTCTTGCCAGTATTGCGGATCGATCGGGCTGGCGCCGCCACGGCGCGGGGCGGCCGCCGGTGACGGTGGCGCTGGCGCGGCCGCGCCCGGCGGCGCGGCGGCCACGAGTTCTTCGATCAAATGAGCGCCCCCGCCTTCGACGGCATAGCGGCGGATGATTTTCATCATGTCGGCGCTGCTCATGCTGCGCACCCAGGGGGCGTTCTTGCAGGCGTCGGGCAAGCCGCCCTTGCCGCGCTCGTCCAGGTACTGGTTGTAGCCGGCCACGTAGCCTTCGACCAGCGCGCGCATCGGCGCCGGTTGCTGTTGCCAGGCGTTGGCCACCGCCTCCGGTTCGTTGATCAGGCGATAGTAGAAGTCGGAAGCCAGGTTGGGCACCGCGTCCTCGGTGATGCCGCGCGCCTCCGGACCGAAGTACTTGGCGCGTTCGCCGTTGGCGGTGACGATGCGCTCGGCCATCAGGCACACATTGTCTTGCGCGTAGGCGTAGCCGATGCCGTAGCCGAGGCCGCCATCATCATCGGCCTTGATGTGCGGGATGCCGTAGGCGGTGCGGCGGATTTCGGCGGCGTACTTGGGGGCCGGTTCGGCGGGCGTGCCGTTCTTGTCGCCGCAGGCGGCGAGCGCCAGCAGCATGGCGGCGCCGCTGGCGCGCAGCAGAGGGAGGTGGGAACGAGGTAACAGGGTCATGGCGGTCCGGGCTTGGGAAGTTGACGGGACCGCAGTGTTGCGTTGTTGGCGTTGCTAAAACAATCAAAATGCGAAAAGGTCAAGCGGGCGGGCCCGAGTGGTGCATCCGGCGGTACCTGGGGTAATTTTTTCGTCAAGGTCATCCAGATAGAGCCTGTTGCGACGGTTCAGACAGGCCTGACGCAGGGAAAAAAACGTGGCCTTATGTGTTCTTTTTTGAACTATAATTATCTATTGGTAAATATTTTTTTATAACTCACCAGGAACATTGAACCTGGTTAGTCTTATAAAAACAATGCTATAATGGCAATGCTATCCCTTGGGGCGTGAGATGAGGGATGCAAATGTATTCTGAACTCCGTTGTGCGGGCTTACATATTTATAATCACGCGCATTTTATTAAATCAAAAGGATCTTCGATGTGGCAAAAAGAAGTTGCTGTGCAGTATTTAAATGAACATGGTGGGGCTGATAGCCTTGGTCGATGTGGTGAATATGTAAGGAAAGCTATTGAAGCGGGCGGCACCCAATTGAATCGCCACAGGCGTGCCAAGGATTATGGCGCCAGCTTATTGACTTCGGGTTTTGTTGAAATAGAGAATACGATCACACGGGCCGGTGACGTCGCCGTCATTCAACCAATCCCAGGACATCCTAGTGGGCACATGGCTATGTTTAACGGGACTATTTGGGTATCTGATTTCAGGCAACTACATGGATACTACCCCGGACCCGGGTACAGGCAATTGCGGCCACCAGTAAAATTTTATCGGCGAACGCATTGAAATATTATGTCTATGTCAAAAATCAACAAGATAATATTTGCCAAGGCGATTTGTGCGTTTTTTTCATGCATATTAGCTTGCCTTAGTTTTCCCGCGCTGGCCGCTGAACTTCCATCACCTGCGGTGACGACTTCGGATTTTTACAAATGGTATATCCATTCGCTCGTCACGAATCATCAACCGCTTAGCGACGAAAAAATCAAACTTGGCACATACGTTTCAAAGTCCTTGATTGCGGAAATTGAAAAGCGTATGAATAGCGAGGATGGACTGGATGCCGATTATTTTATCCAGGCGCAGGATTATTTTGATGATTGGGAAAAAAATATCTCAGTTACGAAATCCAGGATAAGTGGAAACACCGCAACAGTTCGTGTCACGCTTGGAGCAAGCAAAGAAAGCATTCACCACTTGGAGCTGACTTTAAAAAAAGAAGACAGCGTCTGGAAAATTCGCAGAGTGCGCCCGTTATAGAGAACGACGGCGCAGAATCGGCCGCGACAAAAGCAAACAGTGCCGCATGGCGGACAGAAGCCAATGCATTACTCTGCTGTTTGTCGCGGGCGAGTTGGCAAACGGGCAAATGCAGTCCTTCATTCATAGCCGGCCCAGCTCAGGATCGACCAATAAAGGCCTATTTATGACAAATCAAACTCCTCTATCCGAACTGCTTGATCTCAAAACACATATCCTCGAGTGCATGGCCGACTACATGCCATCCCTTGTGGATAATGATGTACGCATTCAGCTTAACTTGACAGCGTGCGAGCTGGCGTTAAAAAAACACCTGGGGGGAGTGTTTCTGGCGTCGGCGTGGGAAGATCCCCTTGCCATTGTGTCCGAGATCCGGTGGGTATTGAATCACCTCGGTAACGATAGTTTCGAAGACTTTGTCAGCGGCGCCTTGACACTCCCTCCAGACGCTCAAGCACAAGGCAAATTTTTGAAGAAATGCCGTGAGGTCTTTGACATTTCCCTGGTCAGACTGTTGGAACCGGCCGCGAATGCCGATATTCTCACGGTGATTAGCGCGTTGCGTCGCGCCATGCTGGCATTGGCATTTCTGAACCTGGATGCAATCTGCGACGATGTGCAACGGAAAGCTCCCGGGTATCACCCGTATTGCTATACAGAGGCGGAGCTCGCACAATGCGACGCGATCCTGAGCCATTACCTGCAAACCGTTCAGGCTCCGTCGGTGAGGAATGATGGCGCCAGAATCCTGGGCGCGGTGCAGCACGTTGTCGAATCGCTCAACGACTTGAATGATCGCTGCGGCCGCAGCCTCATCGAAACCGACGGACGAGAGGACATTTGCAAGCTCATCCAGTGCGCAGCCCAGAGCGCCGGCCTGGATAGCGACGACAGGGACATTACGGAGGAATGGCGGGATTGGTAAGCAGGTCCGCTTTCAGCGTAGTGTCGTGCGAACGCGTTGATCAGATTGGCCGACGACCATTCTTGAAGATCTTCCTGACGGCAAACCAGTTACACAACGTGACTGTCCAGCCGCTACGCGGCGAGCGGGGCAGGATTGCCATGGAAGGCCCGAAGCAGAACATCGAGCATTCCATGACCTTGCTTGCGCAGCGTGTCGATACATGAGTGGATGTCGCAGCAATCCGTTCGTCAGGAGAATCTTCCCGGAGGCCACACTTAGCGCGGCCGCTGTCTGCCCTATTTCTTGCCCAGGATCTTCTCGACCGGGGCCGGACGCAGGCGGAAGGCGTCGGGCATGCCCGAACCGAGCAGCGGGCGCAGGTACAGGCGGAAGGCGTCGGTCACGTCGGTGCCGCTCTCGCTGATGAAGATGTCTTCCATCGTGCGCGTCTTGCCGGCCACGCTTTCCAGTGGCACCAGTTCATAGTCGACCGAGTAGTAGCCGGTGCGCTTGATCGCCACCGAACCGTCGCGCTCGCCCCACATGGCGAACTGCACCGCTTTTTCGCCCACTTCGCGCGCCTCGCGCTGGTCCACGTCCGACACGCAACCGATGAAGGAGCGTTGCAGGTAGCCAAAGGTGTCGCCGCGCACGCGTTTGATGCCGAGCTTGGACTTGATTTCGTCGCACAGCAGGTCGGCCAGCGCGCCGGTGCCCGACAGTTGCACATTGCCGTGCGCATCGCGCTCGATGTCCTTGGACAGCAAACTGGCGATCGGCTCGCCCGAGGCGTCGTGGATGCCTTCGGACACGGCGATCACGCAGCGTCCGTAGCGCGCGTACGTGGCCTTGACGTCGGCCAGGAATTGGTCGAGCACGAAGGTGCGCTCGGGCAGGTAGATCAGGTGCGGGCCGTCATCGGAAAACTTCTTGCCGAGCGCGGCGGCGGCGGTCAGGAAGCCGGCGTGGCGCCCCATCACCACGCCCACGTAGACGCCGGGCAAGGCCGCGTTGTCGAGGTTGGCGCCGGCGAAGGCTTGCGCCACGAACCGCGCGGCCGAGGGAAAGCCGGGTGTGTGGTCGTTGCCGACCAAATCGTTATCGATGGTTTTGGGAATGTGAATGCAGCGCAGCGGATAGCCGGCTTGTTGCGCTTCCAGGCTGACGATGCGCACCGTGTCGGAGGAATCGTTGCCGCCGATGTAGAAAAAATGCGCGATCTCGTGTGCGCGCAGCACCTCGAAAATCTTTTGGCAATACGCCATGTCGGGCTTGTCGCGGGTCGAACCGAGCGCCGAGGAAGGCGTCTTGCCGACCAGTTCGAGGTTGTGGCTGGTTTCCTGGGTCAGGTCGATGAAGTCTTCGTCGACGATGCCGCGCACCCCGTGCATGGCGCCGTACACGCGCGTGACGTTGCGAAAGCGGCGCGCTTCGAGCACCACGCCGACCATCGACTGGTTGATCACGGCGGTGGGTCCGCCTCCCTGTGCGACCAGAATTTTTCCTGACGACATGTGCATCTCCTTGAAGTATAAGAGCCTATCTCAGTAGATCGGAGTCGCTGCTGGCGCGCCTGGCAAGCGAGTGCCGCCTCGGTATTCCTTCGGAATACCCTCGTCGTTGCATGGCTAGCCATGCCGCCTCCTCGCGCCTTGCCCTCGCTTGCCATGCATCGCCTACGCGCATGTCGCCATCCGCTTCCCCCGATCTACTGAGATAGGTTCTAAGCGGCGCTGAACAGGCAGTCTACCGCCAGGGCGGAGGACTGCCTGTTTCTTTACAACTTACAACTTACAACTTACGGCTTGGATGCCGGCTTGCCATCGGCCTTGCGCGTCACCGTCATCGTCGAGAACGCCGGATCGGCCTTGATCTGCGCTTCCGTGTACGGCTGGGTGATCCATTCCTTCTTCGAGAAGCGCTCGGTCTGGTCGGCGAAATGCTGCGAGGCCGGGTCGGTCGATTGCGAGTAGGCCAGCATGGCTTGCACTTGCGGGCCATCTTTGTTGAAGGATACGGTCTGGATGTAGCTGGTGCCGTAGATCACTTCGAGCTTGCCGTCGCCGCTTGGCACGGTGCCGATCGCGTTGTACACGCCATCGGTGCCCTTGCCGCCGTGGATCGGAATGCGGCGGGTGCCGCGCGTGGCCAGCTGCACGTCGCCCCAGCGCGTATCCTGCGACACGCCCAGCTTGGCCACGTCCTGCGCCGCCGCCGCCAGCGCCTGGCGCACCGTGTTGGCGATAGCCGGGTTAGCGAGGTTCAGGCCGCGCGGCGTGTTGACCGGGTCGGCCGGGTTGAACGGCACTGCCCACATGCCAGGCACGCGCAGGATGCGTTCCCACAGGCCGGTGAAGTACAGGTAGCCGATGTTGCTGTCGAGGTTGACGGTGCGGTCCCACTGGTTCAGGCGCGCGCAGGCGGTCGTGATATCGCCGCTGCCGGCCTGCGCGTCACGGCACAGGGCCAGCACATCGTCCATGATCTGGTCGGCGTAGTAGACGCGGTTGCCCAGGGCCAGGGCTTGCAGTTGCGCGACCGTCATCTTGCGTCCGGCCAGGCCATCGGTGCCGGCCAGGCGCTTTTGCACCTGGGTGATGCCGAGGCGGGTGCGGCCGAACTGCTCGACATTGTCGACGCTGACGATGTCTGGAAAACCGGTGATGGGCGCCAGCGGATTGGAGAGCCAGGCGCTGTCGTTGGAGTTTTGCACGTAGTCGCTACGCAACAGGCGCGGCAGGCTGGCGCCGGCGAAGATGCCCGCTTGCGGCGCGTTGATGTCGGTGGCCGGCGCGCAGGCGCTGGTGGCGCCGTTGAGCACGAACAAGCCGCGCGCGGCCAGCGGTTTGAACGGCGCCGGCACGCAGGCGTCCTGCATGGCTTTGGTGACGTGCGGGACCACGGTGACGTCCGTGAACAGGGCGGCGCCTTCCTTGTCGACGGCCAGGGTGTTGACCCACGGCAGGCCGACGGTGCGCTCGATCGAGGCCTTGAACTCGTCCATGTTGTGCGCGGTGTTCATGCCGTACCACTGTTCCAGCAGGCGATGGTTGCCGAGGTTGGCGTCGTTGAGCGAAAACGCCATGCCGGCATTCCAGTCGAGCTGGCCGGGAATCACGACCAGCGGGCCGTACTGGGTGCTGTAGAAGGTGCGGCTCTGGGTGCTCAGCACGCCGTCGGCGCCCTTGACCTCGACATTGACGGTCTTGCGGATCATCGCTTGCGGCTTGCCGTCGACCAGGTACTTGGTCGGATCGCTCGGGTCGAGCGGCGTCATGTGGACCGTGAAGTGGGCCGAATTGTTGACCGTGTGGCTCCAGGCCAGGTTCTGGTTGAAGCCGATATTGACCATCGGCATGCCACCGAGGGCGGCGCCCATCGCGTCGAGCTTGCCCGGAATGGTCAGGTGCAGCTGGTAGAAACGCAGTGCGCCGCGCCAGGGGAAGTGCGGGGTGCCGAGCAGCATGCCCTGGCCGTTGTCGGTGGCGTCCTTGCCCAGCGCCACGGCATTGCTGCCGGTGCGTTCGCGCATCGCGACCCAGTAATCGGGGTCCATCGGGTGCATGCCGGCCTTGGGCGGGACGGCCGGCAGCAAGCCATTCTGGCCGGGCGGGGTGGCGCCGACGATGGCGGCGATGAACTGGCCGGAACTGGCTTCGGCGGCGTAGCGGCGCAGCAGCTTGATCATGTCCTGCTCGCTCACCTTGCGCACCCAGGAACCGTTCTTGCAGGCGGCCGGGAGCTTGTTCATGCCGGTTTTTTCGAGGTAATCGTTGTAGCCGGCGACATAGCCTTCGATCATCGCTTTCATCGGCGCCGAATGGGCGTTCCAGGCCGTTTTGACAGCCTCGTCGTCGTTGATGACGCGGTAAAAGAAGTCGGTTTGCAGGTTTGGAATATCCGAGGTCTGGCGCGTGGCGGTCGGGCCGAAGTGCTTCGAGCGCTCGCCGCTGACGGTGGTGAATTCGTCGGCCAGCAGGCAGACGTTATCTTGCGAATAGGCGTATGCCACGCCGTAGGCGAGGCTGCCTTCGTCATTGGCCTTGATGTGCGGCACGCCGAACGAGGTGCGGCTGATCTCGGCCTGGTATTTGGCGGCCGTCTCGCCCGGCTTGGCCGAATTGTTCGAATTGGAATCGGTGGAATCGTCGTTACTGCAACCGGCGGCCAGGGCCATGGCGACAGCGCCGGCGAGCGCCAGCAGGCGGGGCGCGCGGTGGTTCTTGAAAGGGATGGTCATGTAGGTCTCGTGTTAGAAGCAATGATGGTGCGACAGTGCGATATTTTATATCGAAATTACATCAAAATTGCAGAAATAATAACTTTGATGAGCCGCTACGGACGTGCTAGAAATGGGCCGGCGGCAGGCATCCGCCAGGCCCGCGCCAGCCTCCTCACAGGGTCTTGCCGTCCAGTGCGGCGAGCTCTGCTTTGGTCAGCGAAGAGCGGGCTTTCTGGTACGACCAGGCCAGCAATTGGGCCAGCCAATCCTGCGGAAAAGTGCTTGCATCGACCATTGTCACCCAATGAAAGCGGCCCATGTAGCGGGCCGGCTTTACACCAGGCATGGCGGTCAGCCCGAGGAACAGATCGGGCGCGACGCGCAGACTGAAACGTCCGATTTCCGGTTCACTGGTCTTGAAGTAGGCGAACTTTTTTCCGCCCACCGCATACACCAGAATATTGCCCGGACTCGCATGCAAGGTCTCGGTTGCATGCGCAAAGGCGCGGCAACGCTGTTGTAATTGTTGCGCGTTCATGACAGTGGAATCGTTTCAAGGCGTGCCGATGTGGCGGCCGAGAAATTTTTCGACCCGTCCCCAGAAGTCGACGCGGTTTTTTGGCAACGCCCAGCCGTGCCCTTCTTCCTGGTACACCACCCATTCGACGTTCGGGTTGGTGGCGGTGACGGCGTCGCGGAATTTCTTGCCGTGATACAGGGGCACGCGCTTGTCGGCCGCGCC
Organism: Massilia genomosp. 1; assembly: GCF_011682185.1. Taxonomy (NCBI): domain Bacteria; kingdom Pseudomonadati; phylum Pseudomonadota; class Betaproteobacteria; order Burkholderiales; family Oxalobacteraceae; genus Massilia; species Massilia genomosp. 1. Next base: position 10,925 of record NZ_WHJF01000016.1, on the reverse strand, counting down.
GTAGGCCAACAGCAGCGGCTGGGTGATGCGGGCGGCCTGCTGCAGCGGCGAGGTGGCGCGCAGCTGGGCCGCGTCCTTGTCGGGGTCGCCGATCAGGATCGGCGCGCCGTACTTGAGGTAGCCGGCGGTCATGTCGGAGGCAAAGCTCCAGTGGCCCGTGTAGAGCAGGTTGATGTCGGTCACGCCGACCCAGTTGATGCCGCACTTGTACAGGCCCGGATCGTTCACCAGGCCCATCAGGGTGGCGTAGCCGCCGTAGCTGGCGCCGGCGATGCAGATGCGCTTGGGGTCGGCGATGCCCTGGGCGATCGCCCATCTGGTGGCGTCGGCAATGTCGTCCTGCATCTTCAAGCCCCATTGCTTCCAGCCGGCCTTGTAGTGTTTGTTGCCGAAGCCGGTGCTGCCGCGAAACTCGGGTTCCAGCACCGCGTAGCCGCGCGAGGCCAGGAACTGGGTGTCGGCCGACCAGCCCCATTCGCCGCCGCGCACGTAGGGCCCGCCATGCACCAGCACCACCATCGGCAGGTTCTTGCGCTTGTCCTTGTCTTTGTCCTTGTCTTTGTCCTTGCCCATGCTGCCCGTGTTCGGCAAGGTGAGCCAGGCCGGCAGCGGCAAACCGTCGCGCGCCGCCACACGCACCAATTCGCGCTCGGCCATGTTGGCCGGCACGATGCGCTCATGGGTGCCGCCGACGCCGGTGAACTTGCCGGTTTCGATGTTGTACAAGGCGTAGTACGCCGGTTGCCGGTCGGAATACGACTGCACCAGCACCCAAGGACTGTCGGGGCGCGCCGCCGGCTTGATCAGGTTGACGGTCGAGGGCAGGGCGGCGTCGATGCTCGCCTGCAGGGTTTTCATCTTGCTGTCGAACCACACCGTGGCGCGCGCATCGCTCAGGTAGCGCACCCCGAGCAGCTTCGCGCCCGAGGTGACCAGCTGACCGTTGAAGTCATAGTCGGTCAGCGACACCAGCGGCTCGGCACTGAGGCGATTGTTGACCAGGTCGAAGGTATGCAGCGCCTGCTTGTCCTTGCCGGCGTCGCTCCTCACGTACAAGGTGCCGTCCGGACCGAAGGCCAGCGGCGTGAAGGCATCCTTGCCGCCCGCGTAGGCATCGAAGGAGGCCAGGGTGCGCCATTCATTGTTGGACGGATCGCGATACCAGATGGTCTGGATATTTTTTTCCAGTGTGATGCACAGGCGCGGTTCGCCCTTGTGGTCGAGCAGCCAGCCTTGGGCCGGCCCCGGCCGATTGACCGTCTCGGTCCGTCCGGTCACGGTGTTCAGGCGGATCAGGTTGACGTACTTGATGTCGCCGTTCTCGCGGATGCCGTCGCGCTGGGGATTGATCACGTACACATCGTCGGACGCTTGCGCGCCTTTCTGCCGCACCAGGTAATGGTTGGGCGGCAAGGTAATCCGGGTCACGCTGTGTTGCTGGAGTGCAGCCCAGTTGACGTGTACCAGTTGCCTGAAATTAGTGCCGTCCCGGTTCACCGCGAACAGGCCCGGGCCGCTGACGACGTCGCCCTGGCCGATGGTCTTGTCGGTCGAGTCCAGCACCAGGCGCTCGTTATTGACCCATTGGAAGGCGTTGACATCGCGATCGTCGAACTGGGCCACGACCTTGGTGGCGTTGCTGGCCAGGTCGATCACGATCAGGCGGTCGCGCTTGTTATCGTTGGAAAAGCGCACTGCCAGGAACTTGCCGTTCGGCGAGAGTTCGGCATCGCTGAAGACCGAGTTGTCGAAAAAATCGGCGATCGGCGGGGGCGGTGGCGGCGCGACCGGTTCGGCGGCAAAGGCGGGCGCGGCCAGGGCGCAGACGAGCAGGGCGGCAAGGTGCAGGAGGGAGGGGCGTAAAACAGGCATGGATTGGCTCGGTAAAGGGGGAAGAAAAGGCGTTGTTTCTGTCTGTCCTGTCAATACTATCGTTTTGCCAACCTTGGCGCCAGTGCTATCGCTCGCCGGCCTCGCGCGGCGTGCCGATATGGCGCTGCAAGAATTGTTCGACCCGGCCCCAGAAGTCGATGCGGTTCTTCGGCAAGGACCAGCCGTGCGCTTCGTCCTGGTACACCACCCATTCGACGTTGGGATTGTGCTCCTTGAGCGCCTCGACGAACTTCTTGCCGTGGTACAGGGGCACGCGCCGGTCGACCGCGCCGTAGGCCAGCAGCACCGGCTGGCCGATGCGCGCGGCCTGCAGCAGCGGCGAGGTGGCGCGCAACTGGGCCGCATCCTTGACCGGGTCGCCGATCAGGGTCGGCGCGCCATACTTCAGGTAGTCGCTGCTCATGTCGGAGGTAAAGCGCCAGTGGCCCGTGTAGAGCAGGTTGATGTCGGTCACGCCGACCCAGTTGATGCCGCACTGGTACAAGGGGCCATCGTTGACCAGTCCCATCAGCGCGGCGTAGCCGCCGTAGCTGGCGCCGGCGATGCAGATGCGCTTGGGGTCGGCGATGCCCTGGGCGATGGCCCAGCGGGCGCCGTCGGCGAGGTCGTCCTGCATCTTCAAGCCCCATTGTTTCCAGCCGGCGTGGTAGTGTGCCCTGCCGAAGCCGGTGCTGCCGCGGTATTCGGGTTCGAGCACCGCGTAGCCGCGCGAGGCCAGGAACTGGCTGGCGGCCGACCAGCCCCATTCGCCGCCGCGCACCCAGGGGCCGCCATGCACCAGCAGCACCAGCGGCAGGTTTTTACGCGCGCCCAAGGGCGAGCCGTTCGGCTTGCCGTTCGGCTCGCCCTTCGGCTCGCCGTTCGGCAAGGTCAGCCAGGCCGGGATGGCCAGGCCGTCGCGCGCCTTGTAGCGCACCGCTTCCTGCGCGGCCATGCTGGCCGGCACGATGCGTTCATGGGTGCTGCCGACCGGGTTGAACTTGCCGCTTTCGAGGTTGTACAACAGGTAGCGCTCGGGCTGACGGTCGGAATACGAATGCACCAGCACCCACGGCGCCTCGGCGCGCGCCGGGACGTCGACCAGGTTGACGGTGGCCGGCAGGGCGGCATCGATGGCCGCCTGCAGGGTTGTCATGCGGGCGTCGAACCACACCGTGGAGCGGGCGTCGCTCAGGTAGCGCACGCCGAGCAGCTGGTCGCGCGTGGTGACCAGTTCGCCGCTGAAATCGTAGTCGGCCAGCACCACCAGCGGTTCGGCGCTGATCTGCAGGGTGCTCAGCTTGAAGGTATGCAGGGCCTGCTTGTCCTTGCCCCTGGCGCTGGTGACGACCAGGCTGCCGTCGGGGGCGAAGGCGAGCGGCGTGAAGGCATCCTTGCCGCCCAGGTAGGCGTCGAAGGCGGCGATTTCGCGCCATTGATCGTTGGCCTGGTCCAGGTACCAGGTGGTTTGGATATTCTTGTCGAGCGTGATGCAGATGCGCGGCTCGCCCTTGTGGTCGAGCAGCCAGTCGATCGCCGGGCCGGGCCGGCGCACCGTTTCGCTGCGCCCGGTCACGGTATTGAGGCGCAGCAGGTTGACATATTTGAGGTCGCCGTCGCCATGCATGCCGTCGCGCTTGGGATTGGTGACGTACACATCGTCCGAGGTTTGGGCGCCGGTCTGCCGGACCAGGAAATGGTTGGCCGGCAAAACGTTGCTGGCCACGACGTGCTGCTGCAGAAAGGACCCGGTCGCCTGCACCAGTTGGCGGAACCTGGCGCCGTCGCGGTTGACCGCGTACAGGCCCGGCCAGTAGCGCTCGTCGCCCGGCCCGACGGTGTTGTCGGTGGTGTCGAGCACCAGGCGCTCGTTGTTGACCCACTGAAAATTGCGGACGTCGCGGTCGCTGAAGCTGGCCGCCACCTTGATGGCCTGGCTGGCCAGTTCGATCACGATCAGGCGGTCGCGCTGCTTGTCCTTGTTGTAGCGCACCGCGAGGAACTTGCCGTCGGGCGAAAGAAGCGCCGCGCTGAAGGCCGGGTTGTCGAAGAAGTCGGCCAGGGGCGGTGGCGGCGCGGCCGGCGCGGCGGCGGCGGCGGGGATGAGCAGGGTAGCGGCGCACAAAAACGCGACACGCAACAAGTGCAGCAGGTGCGGCAGGTGGGCGGACATAAAAACTCGCTGGTCGGAAGACGACACGCGCGGCGTGGCGCCGTCGCCCGGTCAATCCTAGGCGCTTGCCGGAGCGGCTGCCAGCGCGTTTCGCGGCGCCGCTGCGTTGTTACGACAATTCGTCATTCGGGCGCGCGTACATAATCGACCAGGCCGTGCGCGCGCGCGTCCGGCGCCCGCGTGAGCAGGCTGGCCACGACCAGCACCAGCAATCCGGCCGGCACGCCGAACACCCCGGCCGACATCGGCGCGATGTGGAACCACTGGCCGGCCGCGCTGCCGCCGAGGATGGGGTTGGTGTGCAGCATGTAGTACAGGCACACGCTGAAACCGGCCGCCATGCCGGCCAGCGCGCCGGCGTGGTTGGCGCGCTTCCAGAACACGCCCAGCACCAGCGCCGGAAAGAGCGTCGAGGCCGCCAGTGAAAACGCCGCGCCCACCAGCGACAGGATGTCGGCCGGCTTCTGCGAGGCGGCGTAGGCGGCGATGAAGGCCACCCCCAGCAGCAGCAGCTTGGAAATGGTGACCCGCTTCTGGGTCGAGGCGCCCGGGTCGAGCACCTTGTAGTAAAAATCGTGCGACAGCGCGTTGGAAATGGCCAGCAGCAGCCCGTCCGCGGTCGACAGCGCCGCCGCCAGCCCGCCGGCCGCCACCAGGCCCGAGATCACGTAGGGCAGGCCGCCGATTTCGGGCGTGGCCAGCACCAGCATGTCGCCGTCGATGGCGATTTCGGCCAGTTGCACGATGCCGTCGCCGTTGATGTCGGCAATGCTGATCAGGGGATGGAGCTTGTCGACATTGGCCCAGTAGCTGATCCAGTTGGGCAGGTGGGAAAACCTGGTGCCCACCAGCGTGCTGTACAGGTCGTACTTGATCAGCACCGCCAGCGCCGGGATCGACAGGTAAATGAGCAGGATGAAGAACAGGGTCCAGAACACCGACACGCGGGTGTCATGCACCGAGGCGGTGGTGTAGGAGCGCATCAGGATGTGCGGCAGCGCGGCCGTGCCCAGCATCAGGCAAAACACCAGCGCCAAAAAGTTGTTGCGCCGGATGTCGGAGGCATCGCGGTCGGCCCCCGGAAAGGGCGTGGCGTGCGGCTGCGGCGGCAGGGAACGGGCCAGGTTGGCCGCGCGCGCGCTGCTCCACAGGCGCGCGGCTTCTTCGGCGCTCTTCGGATAGTGTACCAGGGCGCGCTCGGCGGCGCGGATATCGCCCATCGTGGCATTGCGCAGGCGCACCGCGTCGAGCCGGTGCTGCACATCCTGGCGCCCGCTTTCCCACGAGCCGGGCAGGCTGGCCGCGAGCGCGCCGTAGGCGGCGGCGCGCTGGGCGAAGATGGCGCGCACTGCGCGCTCGCGCGGGTCGCGTTCCAGTTCGGCCTCGCGCGCGGCCAGCTTGGGCATGACGGCGCCGTACGCGACCTGGGGCACCGGATTGTCGGCATGCTTGAGCGAGAGCCACATGGTCGGCAGCAAAAACGCCACCAGGATGATGATGTACTGCGCCACCTGGGTCCAGGTAATGGCGCGCATGCCGCCCAAAAACGAGCACACCAGGATGCTGGCCAGCCCGAGGAAGATGCCGACCGAAAAATCGACCCCGGTAAAGCGCGACGCGATCAGCCCGACCGCGTAGATCTGCGCCACCACGTAGGTGAACGAGACGATGATGGTGGCGGCCACCGCCATCACCCGCACCGGCCCGCCGCGCCCGCCGGCGCCGCCGCCGTAGCGCGCCGCCAGGAAATCGGGGATGGTGTACTGGGCGAACTTGCGCAGGTAGGGCGCGATCAGCAGCGCCACCAGGCAATAGCCGCCGGTCCAGCCCATGATGTAGGCCAGGCCGTCGAAGCCGTGCAGGTACAGCCCGCCGGCCAGGCTGATGAAGCTGGCCGCCGAAATCCAGTCGGCGGCGGTGGCCATGCCGTTGAACAGGGCCGGCACGCGCCGCCCGGCCACATAGTATTCGGTCACGTTCGAGGTGCGGCTGATCACGCCGATGGCGGCGTACAGCACGATGGTGGCGAACATGTACAGGTAGCCGAGCCAGACGCGTGGCATGCCTTCGCGTTCGAGCAGGGCCAGCGCGACGATGAAGGCGACGAAGCCGGCCGTAAACCACAGGTAGTAGCGGCTCAGGCGCCGCAACGCGGCGCTCACGACGTCCCCCCGGGCGCGGCTTTGAGCAGGGCCAGGAAGCGGCGGTCGGCGCGCCGCATCGCCAGCACGTACACGCCGAGGATGGCCAGGTACACCAGCGAGGCGCCCTGGGCGGCCAGGTAGAACGGCAGCGGCCAGCCGGCCAGCGACCAGGCGGCCAGTTCGCGCGCGAAAAACACGGTGCAAAAGCCGCTCGCCAGCCACACCAGCAGGAGGATGGCGGTGAGGCGGCGCGTGCGGCGCCAGTGAATGCGGCGCGCGGCCACCAGGCGGCGGCGCTGCTCGGCCAGGGAGCCAAGGGCGGTCGGCATCAGCAGTTGTCCTCATCGGTGACGCACGGCGGCGGGAAGGTCAGGCGGAACAGGCAGCCGGGCGACCCTTTTTTTTGTCCGCTGCGCGGATTGTTGACAATGTCGATCTCGGCCCCGTGCTGCTGGGCGATCTCGCGCACGATGGCCAGGCCGAGGCCGCTGCCGGGCGCGCTGTTGCCGAGGATGCGGTAAAAGCGCTCGAACACGTGGGCGCGCTCGGCCGGGGCGATGCCGGGGCCGCTGTCTTCCACTTCCAGGATCGCCAGATCAAGCTCGCGCCGCACGCGCACGGTGACGCTGCCGCCGGCCGGGGTGTAGCGCAGGGCGTTGTCGATCAGGTTCGACAGCATTTCGCGCAGCATCATGGCGTTGGCGGCGATCGGCACCGGCGCCTCGGGCTGCTCGAAGCCGAGGTCGATGCGGTGCGCGAACGAGGCTTGCACCCAGTCCTGCACGGTGTCGCGCGCGCTGTCGCACAGGTCCAGCACTTCGTAGGCGAGGCCGGCGTTGGGCTGGTTTTCGGCGCGCGCCAGGGCCAGCAACTGGTTGACCAGGCGCGTGGCCGCTTCCGAGCTCTTGGCCAGTTGCTCGAGCGAGCGGCGGATTTCATCGGGGTCGCGCTGGCGCAGCGCCAGTTCGGACTGCATGCGCATGCCGGCCAGCGGGGTTTTCATCTGGTGGGCGGCGTCGGCGATGAAGCGCTTTTGCATGTCGATGGTTTGCGACAGGCGTTCGAGCATGTCGTTGAGGGAACCGACCAGCGGCGAGATTTCTTCCGGCACCTGGCGCGAATCGATCGGCGACAGGTCGTCGGGACGGCGCGCGCGGATGCGTTCCTGTAACTGCGCCAGCGGCGACAGGCCGCGCGCGAGCGCGAACCAGACCAGGGCCAGCACGATCGGCAAGATGATGAACTGGGGCAGGATCACGCCCTTGATGATTTCGTTGGCCAGCTGGGCGCGCTTGTCCAGGGTTTCGGCCACCTGCACCAGGGCGGCCCAGGGTTCGTCGCCGCGCCTGGCCAGCGGGCGCAGGTTGACATACGAAAAGGCGATGCGCACCGGCGTGCCGTGCATCAAGTCATTGCGGAAATGCACGCGGCCGTTGCGCAGGCGCTCGTCGTCGGGCGGCAGCGGCAGGTCGCGGTCGCCGTCGATGTGCTCGCGGCGCGGGCCGCTGATCTGGATGAACACCTGGTCCACATCGTCGGCGCGCAGGATGTCGCGCGCGCTGCCGGGCAGGCGCGAGAACACCTTGCCGTCGACTTCGCGCACCTGCTGGGCCAGCACGGTGATGCTGTCTTCCAGCGCATGGTCGAAGGGCTGGTTGGCGATCGACTTGGCCACCAGGTAGGTGATCGCGATGCTCATCGGCCACAGCAGCAGCAAGGGCGCCAGCATCCAGTCGAGGATTTCTCCGAACAGGGAATGCTGGATGTTTTCTTCCAGCTCGGCGCCGGGCGGCACATACAAGGTCTCGAGGGCGTCCGGGGCCTCCGGCGGCGCCAGGGCGGCGTCGCGCACGCTCACTTCGATGCCGCGCCCGTGTCGGGAGCGCCGCGTCCGGCGTCGGGGAATTTTTCCAGGCAGTAGCCCAGGCCGCGCACCGTGGCGATGCGCACCCCGCCCACCTCGATCTTTTTGCGCAGGCGGTGTACATAGACTTCGATGGCGTTGTTCGACACTTCCTCGCCCCATTCGCACAAATGGTCGACCAGTTGTTCCTTGGACACCAGGCGCCCGGCGCGCGCCAGCAAAATTTCGAGCAAGCCTAGTTCGCGCGCCGACAAGTCCAGCATCTGCTCGTTGATATAGGCGCTGCGCCCGACCTGGTCGTACGCCAGCGGGCCGTGGCGCACCACGGCCGCGCCGCCGCCGGCGCCGCGCCGGGTCAGGGCGCGCACGCGCGCCTCCAGCTCGGACAGGGCGAACGGCTTGGCCATGTAATCGTCGGCGCCCAGGTCGAGGCCGTTGACCCGCTGCTCGATCGAGTCGGCCGCGGTGAGGATCAGCACCGGCAGCAGCGAGGCGCGCGCGCGCAGGCGGCGCAGCACTTCCAGCCCGGACAGGCGCGGCAAGCCCAGGTCGAGGATCAGGAGGTCGAATTCCTGGGTGGACAGGGCGGTATCGGCCTCCTGTCCGTTCTTCACACAATCGATGGCGTAGCCGGACTGGCGCAAGGAGCGCGTCAATCCATCGGCAAGCACGCTATCATCTTCGGCAAGTAAAATACGCATGGTGGCACCGGGACGTCTAATTAGGGCTATTGTGTTTCATTTGCCGCAACGCCGGGAATTTTTTTGAAACTGAGGCGTGTGGCGCTTGCACAAACCACTGTTTATTTGTACAGTAGTGCCTGTGACGTGCTACCCGCCCTTGATCTGGACCACTCTCTGGACTGAAAGAAAGTTATGGACGATAAAAAAACCGTATTAAATGCTGGCGAGAAGGGCAAGGCGCTGGCCGCTGCCCTGGCGCAGATTGAAAAGCAGTTCGGCAAGGGCTCCGTCATGCGCATGGACGCCAACGCGCCGGTCGAAGATGTGCAGGTCGTCTCGACCGGCTCGCTCGGCCTGGACATTGCGCTTGGCGTGGGCGGCCTGCCGCGCGGCCGCGTGGTCGAGATCTACGGTCCTGAATCGTCGGGTAAAACCACCTTGACCCTGCAGACCATCGCGCAAATGCAAAAACTGGGCGGCACCTGCGCCTTTATCGACGCCGAGCACGCGCTGGACGTCGGCTATGCCCAAAAACTGGGCATCAACCTGTCCGAACTGCTCATTTCGCAGCCGGACACGGGTGAACAGGCGCTGGAAATCACCGACGCGCTGGTGCGTTCGGGCAGCGTCGACCTGGTCGTCATCGACTCGGTCGCCGCGTTGACGCCGCGCGCCGAGATCGAAGGCGACATGGGCGACTCCCTGCCGGGTTTGCAGGCACGTCTGATGTCCCAGGCGCTGCGCAAGCTGACTGGCTCGATCAACCGCACCAACACCCTGGTGATCTTCATCAACCAGATCCGCATGAAGATCGGCGTCATGTTCGGCAGCCCGGAGACCACCACCGGCGGTAACGCGCTCAAGTTCTACGCCTCGGTGCGCCTGGACATCCGCCGTACCGGTTCGATCAAGTCCGGCGACGAAGTCATCGGTAACGAAACCAAGGTCAAGGTCGTCAAGAACAAGATCGCGCCGCCGTTCAAGGAAGCGCACTTCGACATCCTGTATGGCGAAGGCACGTCGCGCGAAGGCGAGATTCTGGATCTGGGTGCGGATAACAAGATCGTCGAGAAGTCGGGTTCCTGGTACAGCTATAACGGCGAACGTATCGGCCAGGGTAAGGACAATGCGCGTATTTACCTCAAGGAGCGTCCGGCTCTGGCGCGCGAGATCGAAAACAAGGTACGCGTCGCTCTCGGCGTGCGCGAACTGCCGCCGGTCGCTGGCGAGGAGCCTGCCGTCAAGGCGGCCAAGCTGAAGGCTGTCCCCGAGTAATCGGCGGGCCTGGCGATGGCAGCACCCCATTTGAGCCTGAAAGGCCGTGCCCTGCGCTATCTGTCGATGCGCGAGCACAGCCGGCTCGAGCTGGGGCGCAAGCTGGCGCGCCATGCGGAGGAGGGCGACGATGTCGAGGCCCTGCTCGATTTTCTCGAGAAAAACAACTGGCTGTCGCAGGAACGTTTTTCCGAATCCCTGATTCACCGCCGCTCGGCGCGCTTCGGCAACAGTCGCATCATGGCCGAGCTGCAAAGTCACGGGGTCAGGGGCGAAGCCTTACAGGAGCTCAAGGCCGGCCTGGTCGACAGCGAGATGGCGCGCGCCCGCGAGGTGTGGGAGCGCAAGTACGGCACGGTGGCGAGCGATCCCGCCGAGCGCAACAAGCAGATGCGGTTCTTGATGCAGCGCGGGTTTTCGCAGCGCGCGGTCAAGGCGGCGATGCAGGGGCGCGATCCGGATGATGATTAAGTCGGTCCGGGCGATGAATATGTATTATCGGTAATTGATATATCCCCTTGTTTGCGGGTTGTTTTTACAAGTGCGCCGCAACGCTGGTGCCACGTCTCTGGGCCACGCCCTGGGGCGGAAAAGCGGAGCGCCTTTCGCCGTATGCCGGGCTGGTACGCCTGTCATACTCCTCAACGGTGGAAGGCGCTACGCTTTTCCGCTCTATTCTATTTATCTTCGTTCATAACGCTGTTGCGCATGTCAAGTAGTTATGCCAGCGACTCTCCTAGCCTGAATGTTGCACAAACCACCGCCGCAGCGCCGCTTTTCCGATGCAGGACCTTTTCAACTTGAATCGGAATGTCGCGGGCGATAGCGTCCCTACCCAATTGAACGGGACAGTCAATGAAGCGGTTTGAAGGTTGAAGTTTGGCGGCGTGTGGTCGATTCTCGGCAGACCGGAC
>NZ_WHJF01000169.1:0-8200 GCF_011682185.1 Massilia genomosp. 1 | reverse complement strand
TCGTCCTGGGTAAGCACAATCTCCGTCGCAATTCGCATTAGCTTTCTCCTGGTTGATGCACAAGAATAGCGCCTCATCCGCGATATTTCAATACGAAGCACTGAGAATGCAACACTACACTAGCGCTTGCCGTTTTCCGTCACGCCCTGCGCATGTGCGCCGCACGAGCGCCGCACCACCAGTTCGGTTTGCACCACCTGCACGGTTTTTTTCGTCCCCTGCGGGTTTTCAATTTCGAAGGCCAGGCATTCGAGCGCGCGGCTGCCCATTTCGGTGATCCGCACGCGCACGGTGGTCAGCGGCGGCGTGACGAAGCGCGCCGTCGGCACATCGTCGAAGCCGACCAGCGCAATATCGCGCGGGACCACCAGGCCGCCCTCGCCCAGCGCGAACAGGCAGCCGATCGCCATCATGTCGTTGGCGGCGAACACCGCGTCGGGCAGGCGCTTCAAGGCGCGCAGCTGCTGGCCGGCGCGATAGCCCGATTCCTCGCCGAAGTCGCCGCGCAGCACTTGCGGCTCGAACGGCGGCGCGCCGGGCAAGAGGCGCGCCATGGTCTCGCGAAAGCCGCGCAAGCGTTCTTCGGCGTCGAAGTTGTCGGCCGGGCCGGCAATCATGACGATGCTGCGGTGCCCCATCTCGACCAGGTGCTGCACCATGTCGGCCGCGCCGCCGTGGTTGTTGACCGCCAGGGCCGAACAATCGTGGCCGGTGGCGCGCGTATTGACAAGAACGATGGGCAGATTGCCCGCCAGGTTGTCGGCCAAAAAACCGGCATCCACGTGCGGCGACATGACGACCAGGCCATCGACCCGGCCGCTCATGGCGCGCATGGCCAGCGCCGCTTCGCCGGCATCGCCGTGCGAACTCGATACCAGCAGGTGCAGGCCGCGCCGGTGCGCCGCCATGTCGATGCCGCGAATGAGCTCCGAAAAGAACTCGCCATGCAGGTCGGGCAGCACCACGCCGATGGTCTCGGTGCGGCTGGTCGACAGGCTGCGCGCGCCGCTGTGCGGAATGTAGCGCAAACTGCGCGCCGCAGCCAACACCAACTGGCGCGTTTCGTCGGTGACGGTGTCGCTGCCGTTGAGCGCGCGCGACACCGAGGCGACCGACACATTGGCCGCCCGCGCCACATCCTTGATCGTTACCGCCATAAAAACACCACGCTTTCATCCCTCCCGCATAAACTCCGGTAACCGATTACATTTTTCCTAATGTACCGCAATCGAGCTCAGCACACCGTGGTTTTTATGTAAATTTTTCTCCAAAAAAAAGCATGACTTTTGGTCGAAATTTTATTCTTTACACAAAGATGTCATGTAAAATTTATCAGGATGTAACCGCTTACATTGCGTTACCCCCTAAGCAAACCACCGTACCCTGCCCATGACTCCGATCCCGTTCAGTCCCGCCGCCGGCGCCCGCTTCCTCTCCAACGGCCATTTGCGGGTGCTCGTCACGGCCGCCGGGACCGGCGCCACCGACCTCGGCGCACATGCGCTGACGCGCTGGCAGGGCGACCCGGTGGAAGACGGCGACGGTTACTTTATCTACCTGCGCGACATCGACAGCGGCGAGTTCTGGTCGGTCGGCGCCCAGCCCTGCGCGGTTGCCGGCGCCCGCTATGGTTTCGGCAGCGACGATGGCGGCGCCTGGCTGTCCTGCCGTCACCTCGGCATCGAAGCGCGGCTCGACATCGTCGTCGCGCCCGAGACCGACGTCGAACTGCGCACCCTGACCTTGCGTAACACCAGCGCGCGCGTGCGCCGCATCGAAGTGACCAGCTATCTCGAAGTGGTGCTCAACAAGCGCGCCGCCGAAGCCGCGCACCCCGCATTCTCGAAACTGTTCGTGCAGACCGAATCGGTTCCCGCCGCCGGCGCGCTGCTGGCGCGCCGCCGTCCGCGCGGCGCCGACGACGCCTGTATCTGGCTGGTTCATGCCGCCAGCGGCGGCGAGGACGCCGGTATCGAGACCGACCGCAAACGCTTCATCGGGCGTGGCCGCAGCCTGGCCGCCCCAAGCGCGCTGGCCTCAAACGCGCCGCTGTCGGGAACCGCCGGCAACGTGCTCGATCCCTCGTTCAGCCTGCGCCGCAACGTGGCGCTCGAACCGGATGCGAATGCAGTCATTGCCTTTACCCTCGGCGCGGCGCCCGAGCGCGACGCCGCACTGGCCCTGCCGGCCAGCGCGCCAACGCCGGAACTGGCCGCGCGCATGGCGGGCGAACGGCGCGCCGCGCTGCTCACCGCGCTGGCGCTCGATACCGAACAAGGCGCCTACGCCGAAGCGCTGGCCGCCGCCATCTTGTATGGGGAAAGCGCCCTGCGCGCAGCGGGCGACGCGCCCCTGGCAAGCGACAGCCTGCCCGAGGCGCTCGGGCTGCCCAAGGACCGCGTGCTGTGCGTGGTCAACGCCATCGGTCCGCGCGACCCGCACGCGCAAGCCTTGCTGGACGCGGCGCGTTACTGGGATGCGCTGGCCCTGCCGCTGCACCTGGTGCTGGTCGGCGCGCAAGCCGACTGGCCCGCCTTGCCAGGCCCGGTCACCCTGCTCGACCCGATCCAGGTCGACAGCGCCGACCTCGATCGCGTGGCAGCGCAGGCGCGCATGGTGGTCAAGGGCGAGCTGCCGGTGTTCGGGCCGCGCGCCAGCGTCCTGCGCCCTCCGCGCCCGCCGCACCGCAAGCACCCGCAAGACGACGCCGAGCCGGCGCCGCTGCAGTTCTTTAACGGCGACGGCGGCTTTTCTGGCGACGGCAAGGAATATGTGATCCGCCTGGCCTGGGATGGCGCTGCGGGCCTCTCGCGCCCGCCCCTGCCCTGGACCAATGTGATCGCCAACGAACAGGTGGGCGTGCTGGTGAGCGAAACCGGCGCCGGCTACACCTGGAGCCGCAACAGCCGCGAACACCGGCTCACGCCCTGGTTCAACGACCCGGTGCGCGATCCGCACGGCGAAGCGCTGTATGTGCGCGACGAAGACGACGGCAGCTGGTGGTCGCCCATGCCCGGTCCGGCGCCGGCAGCGGCCAGCTACGAGGCGGTGCATGGCTTCGGCTACACCACCTTCCGCCACGCCAGCTATGGCCTGGAGCAGGAATGCACGGTGTTCGTGCCGCGCCACGACCCGCTCAAGATCGTGCGCATCCGCCTGCGCAATACCGAGGCGCGCAGCCGCACGATATCGCTGTTCTCGTACCAGCAACTGGTGCTGGGCAGCACGCCGGCCGACAGCGCGCGCCATGTATGCACCACCTGGGACGCGGGCGTGCTGCTGGCCACCAACCGCATGGCCGGCCCGTTCGCCGACGGCGTCACCTTCGCCGCGTTGATCGCGCCGCCGGCCAGCGCCAGCTTTCACAGCGCCGACCGCGCCGCCTTCATCGGCACCCAGGGCACCAGCGCGCGGCCGGCGGCGCTGGGCGAAGCGCGCCTCGACGGGCGCACCGGTCCCGGGCTCGATCCATGCGCCGCGTTCCAGGCGCGCCTGACCATCGCCCCCGGCGAAGATGCCGAATTTGCCGTACTGCTTGGCGAAACCACCAGCGCCGACGACGCCCGGGCGCTGGTGCGGCGCTACCGCGCCAGCGCGGCGGTGGAACAGGCGCTGGCCGAAGTACGCCAGTTCTGGCACGACACCGTCGGCGCCATCGAGATCGCCACGCCGGTGCCGGCGATCGACCTGATGGTCAACGGCTGGCTGGCCTACCAGAATCTGAGCTGCCGCATCTGGGGGCGCTCGGCCTTTTATCAGTCGGGCGGCGCGATCGGCTACCGCGACCAGTTGCAGGACGCCAGCGCCCTGATCTACACCCTGCCCGAAATGACGCGCAAGCAGATCTGCCTGCACGCGGCGCACCAGTTCACCGAAGGCGACGTGCTGCATTGGTGGCACCCGGCGCCGCTGGAAAAGGGCTTGCGCACGCGCTTTTCGGACGACCTGCTGTGGCTACCCTACATCACCGCTTTCTACCTCAAGTCCACCGGCGACTGGAGCGTGCTCGATGAAGTCGAAGGCTTTCTCAGCGCGCCGCTGCTGGAAGATGGCGAAGACGAAGTCTTCCTGCACCCTGAACCGGCCGGCACCAGCGCCGACGTGTACGAGCATTGCTGCCGCGCGCTGGACCGCTCGCTGACGCGCGGCGCGCACGGCCTGCCGCTGATGGGCACCGGCGACTGGAACGACGGCATGAGCCGGGTCGGGCGCGAGGGCCGCGGCGAGAGCGTGTGGATGGGCTTTTTCCTGTTCCGCATCATCAAGGACTTTTTGCCTGTGTGCGAGCGGCGCGGCGACAGCGCGCGCATCGCCGCCTACAGCGCTTACCGCGACCACCTGGCCGTGGTGCTCAATGGCGAAGGCTGGGATGGCCAGTGGTACCGCCGCGCCTTCTACGACAACGGCGCGGTGATGGGCTCGAGCGAGAGCGACGAATGCCAGATCGACGCGCTGGCGCAAGCCTGGTCGGTGATCTCCGGCGCGGCGCCGCTTGAGCGCGCACACATGGCGCTCGACGCCATGGAAGAGCGGCTGGTGTCGGACGCGGATGGCCTGATCCGCCTGCTCACGCCACCCTTCGTGCATACTGCGCAAGACCCGGGATACATCTTGGGTTACGTGGCCGGCGTGCGCGAAAACGGCGGCCAGTACACGCACGCGGCCTGCTGGGCGGTGCGCGCGGTGGCCGAAGCGGGCCGCAACGGGCGCGCCGCGCAACTGCTCGAAATGCTCAGTCCAATCAGCCACTCCTCGACCCCGGAGGCGGTGGCGCGCTATCAGGTCGAACCGTACGTGATCGCGGCCGACATCTATGGCGCCGATCCGCATGTGGGGCGCGGCGGCTGGACCTGGTACACCGGCTCGGCCGGCTGGGCCTACCGGGTCGCGCTCGAATCGGTGCTCGGTTTCACCCTCGAAGGCGGCGCCGCGATCCGCATGAAGCCGGTGGTGCCGGCCGCATGGCCGCGCTTTAGCATCCGCTACCGCTTGCCGGACGGCGCCACCAGTTATCACATCGAGGTAATCAACGACGCCATCGGCGACGGTTCGCTGGTGGTGGCCGCCTCGCTCGACGGCCGGGAAGCGCCGATCGAGGGCGGCGCGGCCATGATCCCGATGAAGGCCGACGGCGCGCAGCACCGCGTGGTCGTCGTGCTGCGCGCGGCCTGAGATGGCCCGGGTCCAGCTGACGGGCATCCGCAAGTCGTATGGCGCGCAGGCGGTGCTGCACGGGATCGATCTCGATATCGGCGATGGCGAATTCGTGGTCTTCGTCGGCCCGTCCGGCTGCGGCAAGTCGACCCTGCTGCGCGCCATTTGCGGGCTGGAAGACGTCGACGGCGGCGACATCCTGATCGACGGCGCGCGCGTGAACGACGTGCCGCCGGCGCAGCGCGGGCTGGCCATGGTGTTCCAGAGTTATGCGCTGTATCCGCACATGAGCGTGTACGAGAACATGGCGTTCGCCCTGAAACTGGCGGGCAAGCGCAAGTCGCAGATCGACGAGGCGGTGCGCAAGGCTGCGCAGACCTTGCAGATCGAAGCGCTGCTGCAGCGCCGGCCCAAGGAACTGTCCGGCGGCCAGCGCCAGCGCGTGGCGATCGGGCGCGCCATCGTGCGCCAGCCGGCCGTGTTCCTGTTCGACGAGCCGCTGTCGAACCTGGACGCTTCGCTGCGCGTGCAGATGCGCATCGAACTGGCCAGGCTGCACCGCACCCTGGCCAGCACCATGATCTATGTGACGCACGACCAGGTCGAGGCGATGACCCTGGCCGACCGCATCGTGGTGCTGCGCGCCGGGCGGGTGGAACAGGTGGGCGCGCCTTTGGCCCTTTACCACCGGCCCGACAACCTGTTCGTGGCCGGTTTTCTGGGTGCGCCGCCGATGAATTTTTTACGCGGCGAGATCCGCCAGTGGAACGCCGGCCAGGCCGTGGTGGCGCTGGCCGGGGGCGCGCAGCTGATGGTGTGCGTGGCGGAGAAAATGGCGCCGGGCGCGCACGTCACCCTGGGCATGCGCCCGGAGCACATTGCGCCGCACGTCGCCGACGGCATCCCGGCGACCGTGTTTGCGGTCGAACGGCTGGGCGAAGGCAGCTATCTGTACGCCACCGTGGTCGGCAGCGCCGAGCAGGTGGTGGTGCGGGCCGACCCGGACGCCACCTGGGAAGTGGGCCAGTACCTGCTGCTCGGGGCGCCGCTGGCGCGCATTCACGTGTTCGGCGAAAACGGCAGGCGCTGTCCGCCTGCGGGCGAGCCCAGGACCGCCGAACTTGCACCTGCTTGTGCCTGAGCGATTTTTGATCTAAGCTTGCTCTGTCGAAAATGGTAGACCGGTGTGGTGAGCCCCGGTCATCCTGCCGCACCTGCGGCGGGCAAACAATCGAGCCCATGGGGCCGCGGACCGCGACGGAAGGCGGACCTGCGCCGTTTTTCCGTGACGGCGCCGTCTCGACCCGGCTTTTCTCCTCCGTTCGGAATACGCCCTGTCCTTCGCCGTGCCTGCGGCAGCTCACCACAAGGACGTACCGTGCAAAACCATTCCCTCTCCCACGACAGCGCCGTCTTGATCATCGGCGGCAGCCTGGTCGGACTATCAGCCGCCTTGTTCCTGGCGCGCCGCGGCGTCGCCACCATCGTCATCGAAAAACACCACGACAGCGCGCCACACCCGCGTGCGATGGGCTTCACCGAACGCACCATGGAGCACTACCGCGCGGCCGGCATCGGCGAGCGCATTGCGCAAGTGCCGCCCCAGGCCCGCCTGCGCCGCGTGCGGGCCGATTCGCTGACCGGCGCCTGGCGCCAGGAGACCGAATGGACGCCTGGCGAAACGCAGGAGCGGCGCGCCAGCGCGTCTCCCTGCGGGGAAGGCGTGACGGCGCAGGTGCGTGTACGCGACAGCGGCGCGGTGCTCACGCTGCGCGCCGCTTACCTGATCGGCGCCGACGGCGCGGGCAGCCCGGTCCGTACTGCGCTGGGCATCGAACGCCAGGGCATCGGCCACCTGCGCACGCTGCGCAGCATCCTGTTCCGCTGCCCCGGCGCCGAACCCTACCTGGCGCGCGGCATCACGCAGTTCGACATCGAGCAGCCCGGGTTCAAGTGCTTCCTGACCACCTACGGCGACGGCCGCTGGGCGTTGATGTTCGACCAGACGCAGCCCGTCGGCGACGACCTGGTGGAGCTGGTGCGGCGCGCGCTCGGCCAGGACCTGGCGGTCGAGGTGCTGGCCACCGGGCGCTGGGAGCTTGCCGGCCGCATCGCCGATCGATTTTCGCAAGGGCGCGTGTTCCTGGCCGGCGACGCCGCCCACCAGCTGCCGCCCACCCGTGGCGGTTTTGGCGCCAATACCGGCATCGACGACGCAGCCAACCTGGCATGGAAGCTGTCCAGGGTCGTACAGCGACGCTCGTCGCCCCTGCTGCTCGATACCTACGATGCAGAATGCCGCCCGATCGCCTGGTTGCGCCACCAGCAGACGTTGGCGCGGCCCGACTATGCCCAATGGGCCAAGGGGACCCTGGAGCACGAAGCGCTGTTCGGCAATGAAGCGATGGAGCTGGGCCAGTTGCAGCGCTCCGCCGCCATCCTCGGTGCCGGGCCCGCACTGCCAGCGGCGGCGCATCCCGATCAATGGGCCGGCCAGCCGGGAACACGCATGCCCCATGTGTGGATCGAGGCCGGGGGACGTACGCTGTCCACGCTCGATCTGGCCACGGACGGCTTCGTCCTGCTGGCGCAGGACCGCAGCTGGATCGATGCCGCACGCGCGCAGACGGGGCCAGCATGTCCGCTGCGCGCCTTGCAGGTCGGCGTGGAGATCGTGTTCCCGGCGGACGCCAGCTTCGAGCATCGCTTCGGCGTCGCTGCCGACGGGGCTGTGCTGGTGCGCCCGGACGCGCTCATCGCATGGCGGGCAAGCCGGCTGGCTGCGGATCCGGCCCGGACCCTGGCCGACGCGATCAAACAGGTGGCGATGCTCGCTTAAGCACCATGCGGCCAGGTACAGCCCGCGCTTGCCTGGCTAAAAGACAGCAAGAGATCTCGCAAGGCGCTTCCACTGTCGCGCTAACCTGAATGTTGCATAAACCGCCGCCGCAGCGTCACTTTTCCGATGCCGGAGTTTTTCAACTTAAATCGGAATGTCGCGGGCGATAGCGTCCCTACCCAATTGAACGGGACAGTCAATGAAGCG
>NZ_WHJF01000168.1:0-8226 GCF_011682185.1 Massilia genomosp. 1 | reverse complement strand
ATGTTTTAGCGCGAGGACATCGCGTCTTAGCCTGTGGAGAGTCGGCGCAGTCAGGCCGCTCGATGAAGCAGGAACCCACCGAAGCGACCCGTAGATCATCACGCGGCGCCGTAGGAATCCCCTTCCTGTAGGGTGGGGAGGATGTCAAGGTCGTCACCGACAACAGCCGTTGCGCTGGCACTTGCATTGCCATTCAATTACTGTGACTGCGGCAACTTACTTGCCGTCCACCTTACACCGGAGAATCAGCATGGAATCACAAGACCTGGCGTCAACGATGTTCCTCATGTCGATGTTCGCGCTGTACATGATGTACCTCAAGCAGGATGAACAGTACAGGAAGCTCACCCGCCTCGAGAACATGCTCAGCTCGGTTCCCGGCGCGGGCGACGGCTACAAGGATGTCCATCCACGGGTCAGGGCCAAGATTGTCGCCGGCGAGATCAGCGCCGCCATCATCTTGCATCGGAGCATAGAGGCGATGTCGTTCGGCGAGGCCGAGGCCGCCATCAGGACTTACATCGCCCGCCAGGACTGATCCGACGGCGCCGTGTCCGCGGCCAGCAGGGCGACGAACTCGTCGGCCGCCACCGGCCGGCTGAAGAAATAGCCCTGCACTTCATCGCAGCCGGCGCCGTCCAGATAATCGCGCTGCGCGCGGGTTTCCACGCCTTCCGCCACCACCGTGATGCCAAGGCCATGCGCGAGCGCAATCGTGGCCTTGGCGATCGCCGCGCTTTTCGCATCCTCGGTAATATTGCGCACGAAACTCTGGTCGATCTTCAGCTTGTCCAGCGCAAAGCGGCTCAGGTAGCTGAGCGAGGAATAGCCGGTGCCGAAGTCGTCCAGCGCCACCGCCACGCCCATGCCGCGCAGCTCGGCGATCTGGGCCATGGCCAGCTCCGCTTCCTGCATCAGCACGCTCTCTGTCAGTTCGATCGCCAGGTAACGCGCCTGCATGCCGCTGGCGCGCAGCGCGCTGCTCACGATCGCCGGCAGGGTGCCGGCCGTGATCTGGTGCGCCGACACGTTGACGGCCACCGGCAGCGTACACAGGCCGGCATCCTGCCACGCCTTGTTTTGCGCGCAGGCGGTGCGGATCACCCATTCGCCGATCTCGACGATCAGGCCCGAGTCTTCCGCCAGCGGAATGAATTCGGCCGGGGACACCATGCCCAGCTCGGCGCTGCGCCAGCGGATCAGCGCTTCCGCGCCGCACACGCGCATGTCGGCCAGCCGCAGCTGGGGCTGGTAGAACAGGGAAAACTCCGACCGCCCCAAGGCGCTGCGCAGCCGGTGCTCCAGCGCCATCCAGTGCAGCGCCCGCGTGTTCATTTCGGATGTGAAATAGCGGAAGCTGTTGCGCCCGCTGTTCTTGACGTGCGACAGGGCCGTGTCGGCATTCCTGATCAGGTCGCCCGGAGTGATGCCATCGAGCGGGAACAGCGCAATCCCCACGCTGGCCGTGACCACCACTTCAATCCCCAGCAACTGGCACGGCGCCGCCACCGTGCCGAGCATTTGCTGGGCGGCGGCGTTGATGTCGTCGTTGTCGTCCACGCGCCCGAGCACCAGCACGAACTCGTCGCTGCCGATGCGCGCCAGGGTGTCGCCCGGATGCAGGCGCGCCAGCAAGCGCTGCGCCATTTCGCGCAGCAGCAGGTCGCCGGCGTCGTGCCCGATGCTGTCGTTGACCCGCTGCAAACGGTCGATATTGAGCAGCAGCACGGCAATCGCGCGCTGCGCCTGGTGTGCCGCCTCGATCGCCTGTTCCAGCCGGTCGTTCAGCAGCGAGCGGTTCGGCAAGCGCGTCAGCGGATCGTGGTTGACCATGAATTGCAACTGCTCATTCGCTTCGGTGATATCGCTCAGGTCGGTGAACACGCCCACATAGCCGGCCATGCCGTGTTCCGCGCTGGCCACCGCGCTCACCGTCAGCCACTCGGGAAAGACTTCGCCATTTTTGCGCCGGTTCCAGATTTCTCCGCGCCAATGGCCATCGCGCGCCACCGTCTCCCACACTTGCCGGTAGAAATCGATACCGTGCAAGTTCGAGCGCAATATGCGGATATTGCGCCCCAGCACCTCGGACTCGCTGTACTGGGTGATCCGTTCGAACGCCCCGTTGACGGCCACGATGTTGCTGGCCGCATCGGTCACCACGATGCCGTCGCGCGTGTATTCGAACACGCGCGCGGCCAGTTCGAGTTTTTCGTTGGACTGGCGCCGCTCGGTGACATCCTGCAAGGTGCCGATCAGCGCGATCACATTCCCGGCCGCATCATGCACCCCCGTGCTGCGCGAATGAAAGGTGCGCTGCGGACCGAGCGCCGGGTTGCTGCGCAGCTCGCCTGCCCAGTTCATGCCATGCTGCACGGCCGACTCGACCAGATGACGGTCGTGCGGGTGAATTTGCTGCAAAAACACGTCGAGCGGCGGTGGCTGATCCGCCGGCGGCAGCCCCAGCAGCCGGTACATCTGCTCCGACCAATGCCCGCTGCGGCTCTTCAGATCGAGCCGCCAGCTGCCGATCAGCGCCAGGTTCAATCTGAAGCGCTTGTGCAATTCGCGCAGCGCCAGGGAGCTCAGCCCGGCCAACACCACCAGGAACGCCAGCGACACGCCGATGTAGGCGCCGGCCATGCCGTACCAGTCGGCCAGCAGTTCGTCCTCGCCCAGCCCCACCACCACCACCACCAGCGGGCGCCCGTTGACGCGCTGGTAGAAATACAGGCGCCGGATCTGGTCGATGTTGCTGTCGGCGATGTAGCTGCCGGCGTCAAGCACGCCGGGCGTCTCATGGAAATTCGGGACGAACGCCAGGCGCTTGCCTTCGGCCATGCCGGCCGCCGGCACGCGCAGCATCAGCACGCCGTCGGTGCGCACCAGGGCGACGATCCCATCCTTGCCGACCTTGACCGCGTCGTAAAAGCGGCGCAAATATTTCGGTTCCAGCGCGGCCACGATCACGCCGCCAAAACTGCCGTCGGGCCGGTTGATGCGGCGGCTGAAGCTGATGAAGGGCACGCCCAGCTTGCTGATGATCGGCCCTTCGATGTGCATGCCGTAGGTCGGCTGCTCGCGGTGAATCCGGAAATACGCACGGTCCGACAGGTTGTAGCTGCCTGGCAATTTCTGGCTGTCGTGAATCATATTGCCTTCGGCATCGAGCAGCCAGATGGCGCGGATGAAGGGCAGCTTGGTGATACTGCTGTCGAGCAATTCATCGACCAGGCGGTCGCGGTCGGCCGGCCCGTGCGGCACCATCTGCACCGCCTTGATGGTCGTTTGCATGGCCAGGTCGACCGCGAAGATGCTGTCGACCGCCTGTTCCTCGAGCACCTTGACCAGCACGCGCGCGCTGTTGCTTTTTTGGGTGATGAGGTTGTCGCGCGCCTGGACCAGTTCGAACACGAGGTTCGCGATAATACCGACGAATATCAGTCCGGCAAAGCCGAGCACCAGCAACGTGACCCCGCGCTCGCCGCGATCTGCAAGACGAAGGGAAAAAATCGGGTTCATTGAATTGCACCTTGAGCGATTGAGCGGGCCTGCGCGGCTCCCGCTATGGCATTCCCGACCCTGTTTTCACGTCTGTTATATCAGATCAGGCATCAGTAATAAAGCACGAAGTGTTATGCTCGATGACAGTGTGGGCGGACGATTCAGGCCAGTTAACGCGCGACCATTTAAAATAGCGGGTTTGCTCCCTGAGAAGTCCGCCGTGAATGCCCGTCCGCCCACTTGCCAAGCGCCGCCCGCCGCCCCTCGCGCACTGGCGCGTACACGCGCGCTGATTGACCCAAGCCAGCTGGCCGGCTTGCTGCGCGATCCGGCGGTGCGCTTGCTGGAAGCCGGCTGCGATGGCGCCGCCGCCTTCGAACAGGCCCACATCGACGGCGCTGTCTACCTCGACACGCGCGCGCTGGAAGCGCCGCCGCTGTTCAACAAGGTTGACGATGCGGCCCTGTTGCGGGTGCTGTTGGCGCACGGCGTGCGGCACGACACCACTGTCGTCGTCTACAGCCGCAACCCGCTGGCGGCGGCGCGCGCGGCGCACCTGATGCTGTACGCCGGCGTGATCGATGTGCGCATGCTCGATGGCGGCTTCGGGGCGTGGTGCGCGGCCGACCTGCCCGGCGTCGCCGGTCGCGCCGCGGCGCCGCTGCCCGCGCCGGACTTCGGCGCGCCGTTTCCCGCCCGTCCCGACTACCTGACCGGCATGGCGCAGGCGCGTACACTGCTGGCGCAGCCCGATTGCGCCCTGGTCAGCATCCGCACCTGGAGCGAATACACCGGCGCCACCTCGGGCTACAGCTACATCGCGGCGCGCGGCGAGATCCCCGGCGCGCTATGGGGCAGGGCCGGGCGAGAGGGCGATGTGAACAGCATGAGCCACTTCCAGCACCCGGACGGGCGCATGCTCGATGGCGCGGCGATCGAAGCGCTGTGGCGCGCCGGCGGCATCCATCGCGCCAGCCACAACGCTTTCTACTGCGGCACCGGCTGGCGCGCCTCGCTGGCCTTCTTTTACGCGTGGGTTATCGGCTGGGAGCGCATCAGCGTGTACGACGGCGGCTGGTTCGAATGGAGCGCCGACCCGGCCAATCCGGTTGCCATTAACGCTGCGGCGCCGCCACGATGCGAAACGCCAGTTCCATCGGATCTTGCACCGTCAGCGCGCCGCCCATCACCGACATTGGCGTGATGCCGAAATCGCTCTGCTTCAGGATGAATGTGCCGGTCGCGGTCAACCCGGCGGCGTCGCGCGCGATCGTGGTCGGCACGTCCACCGTGCGCGCCACCCCGTGCAGGGTCACGGTCAGGCGTAACAGGTCACCCTTGTCACCCTTGCCGGCGGCGCGTTCGGCGTGCAGTTCCACCAGCGGAAAGCGCTCCGCGTCCAGCACCCGCGTGAGCATATTGGTGCGGGTGCCGGCGATGGCGTCAAGGTCGGGCTGGGTACTCAGCCCCGCCTTGGTGCGCAAGTCGGTTTCGTCGACCGTCATCTGATCGAGCCGGAAGCGAAAGTCGGCCCGGCCCGCGTCCGGCGCGACGAAGCCTTCGATGCTGCGGCTGGCGACAACGTGGTCGTGCCCCATGCGCGCAAACGTGCCGCCGCGCCGTACCGTCACGGTGATCAGCGAGAGCGCCGCATCGATGCGCAGCACCGGCTGCGTGCGCGCCGCTTCGTGGTACCAGCTGAAAACCGGCGTGGCGGGCGTGGGCGCCGGCGGCGGTGCGGGCGTGCTGGCGCATCCGGCGACAAGGACCAGCAGCGGCAGGTAGGTTCGGATCGGTTTCATGGCACGATTGTGGCACGAATCCGGCCGCTGCGCGGCTCACACAGGCGCCACCGCGCCCAGCGAGCTACCTAGTATGCTCAGCGCCATCCACAGCGCCACCAGCGCGTAAAACACGCGCGGCAGCCAGGCCATCATCTCCAGCTGGAAGCGGTTGATGGTCTCGCTTTCGCTGGCGGCGTGGCGGCGCAGCATCTCGGGCAGGGTGCCGCTTTGCTCGCCGGTGAGCACCAGCGCATGCAACTGGCCGGTATCGGGCAGGCGCAGCGTTTCGATCGCCTGCGCCAGCGTGGCGCCCGCCGTCAGTGTCGGCAGCATCGCTTCCAGGTCGGCGCGCACGAGGCGGTTCCCGACCGTCTGCAGCGCCACCGGCATGGCGTCGAACAGCGGCAGGCCGGCGTCGAGCAGCAGCGCCAGGCTGTCGACAAAGTCGCGCAGATTGCGGCGCACATGCATCGGGCCGAAGACGGGGAGCGCCAGCAGTAGGCCTTCAACCCCGGCGCGCGCGGGCGACTCGCTGCCGGAGCCGAACCATTGAATCGCCCGCGCCGCCAGCAGCGTCGCGCCCCCGAGCGCGAGCAAGGGCGAGAGCACGCGCCACAGATAGGCGCCGCCCGACAGCGTGCCGCCCGCCAGCGCCGGCAGCGGCTGGACGAACAAGGCGATCGTCAGGATCGCCACCGGCAGCACCATGCGCGAACGCAGCGTGGCCAGCTGCTGCGCCCTGGTGGCATGAAAATCGGCCAGCCGTTGGTAGGTCGCCAGCGGACTGCCGGCGGCGAACGCCGCGCGCAGCAGGCGCGCTTCGAACACGCTGAACAAGCCGCTCGCCAGGCCGGCGCCGGCCGGCTCGCTGCGGCGCGCCGCCAGCTTGCGAAAGGCCGCCACCCGTTCACGCCCGGCGCGGCCCAGGTCGAGCAGCGCGTAGGCCCGGTCGGGCGGCAGGCCGGCTTTTTCCATGGCCGCCAGATGCTGGTAAAGCTGCGCGCGCAGCAGGGCGGGAAGAGGGCGGTGGCGGGTCATGCGGCGATTGTGGCACAGGGTGGGCATGGCCGCCAAATTGGCGCTATGATGCATGTTGCTGTTTACTTAACCCGGAAAGGAATGCCATGATCGACCTGTATTCGGCGCCCACGCCGAACGGCCACAAAGTCTCCATCGCGCTTGAGGAACTGGCTTTGCCGTACACCTTGCACGCGCTCGAATTGAACCAGAACCAGCAGAAGGAAGACTGGTTCCTGGCGCTTAACCCGAACGGCCGCATCCCGGCGATCGTGGACCGCGCCGAAGACAATTTTGCGGTATTCGAGTCGGGCGCGATCCTGGTCTACCTGGCCGAAAAGACCGGGCAGCTGATGCCGACGGACCCCAAGGGCCGCTCGCAGGTCATGCAGTGGCTGATGTTCCAGATGGGCGGCGTCGGTCCGATGATGGGGCAGGCCAATGTGTTTTACCGCTACTTCCCCGAAAAAATCCAGCCCGCGATCGACCGCTACCAGGGCGAGAGCCGGCGCCTGTTCAAGGTGCTCGATGGCCGTTTGCGCGACCACGAGTTTTTGGCCGGCGACTATTCGATTGCCGATATCGCCAACTGGGCCTGGGTGCGCACGCACAAGTGGTCGGGCGTCTCGATCGAGGAATTGCCGCACCTGGCGCGCTGGATCGACGCCATCCGCGCCCGTCCGGCCGTGGAAAAGGGCTTGCAGATGCCGCCATCGCCGCGCGAACTGAGTTCGTCGAGCGAAGAGGAAGCCGCCAAATTCTCGGCCGCCGCCCGCACCATGCTCGAAACCGGCCAGTCGCGCAACTAACCACTCGCAAGGATGCCCATGAAACTGTACGTCAGCACGTTCGCGCCGAACCCGCGTCGGGTCACCATGTTCATCGCCGAAAAAGGCATCGCCGGGATCGAACAGGTGATGATCGACCTGGCCGCCAATGAACACAAGAGCGAGGCCTTTGTGGCCAAGAACCCGCTGGCGCGCGTGCCGGCGCTGGAACTCGACGACGGCCGCGTGCTGTGCGAAACGCGCGCCATCTGCACCTATCTGGAAGGGCTGCATCCGGAGCCGAACCTGATGGGCGACGGTTTTGAAGAGCGCGCCTTCATCGAGATGGCCGACCGCCGCGTGGAGATGCATCTGTTCCTCGGCATCGCCAACAGCGTGCGCCACACGCATCCGGGGCTGGCGCTGCTGGAACAGCCGCAGTTTCCCGACTTTGGCGCCTCGCAGGGAGAGAAGATGCGCGAGCACGCGCGCTGGCTCGACGGCGAACTGGCCAAGCGAGCGTTCGTGGCTGGCGAGCGGTTTACGGTGGCCGATATCACGGCCTGGTGTGCGCTGGAGTTTGCGCGCGGGCTGATGAAGTTCAGGCCGGGCGCGGAAGGCATGCCGCATTTGCAGGCCTGGCGCGACCGGATGGCGGAACGCCCGTCGGCGGGGCGTTAGGTCAGGTTTGCCGGCACGGTTCGCAACTCATCGGTCATAGGGAAGCATCACGCTTTTCCTTTGGGAGGCCAGCGTTGCGCAGTATGCTTAACCCGGAGGATTTCGACAGTTTCTTTCCGTATTCGGTAAACAAGGAGATAGTGCGGATGGACAGTCTTTTCACGCGTTGGTCGAGCCGCTCAGCGTTGTGTATAAGGATATGATGAAAGTGATATCAATTGACCCAATGTCTATGGCCCAATGCCGTTTTGAGTGGAAGTTGACTTCGGCTACCATATCGGCTACCGCTGTGAATGTCTGCGCCTTGCGGCGCTTGTCGATGTCCGGTCCGGAGCAGGGTCAAGGGCCAATCTACCGGACTTAAGCGATTGACAGCTTAACATGGCTTTTGTGTCATGTATTTGTGGGGCTTAGGCTGCTTGTTTCTGGGCTTTGATTGGCCGGGTCGGTGAAGGAACGTCTTGCGAACAATC
>NZ_WHJF01000167.1:0-8351 GCF_011682185.1 Massilia genomosp. 1 | reverse complement strand
AATGAGATTAGCCATGATTCCGCCGCCGTAACCGATCAGATTTCCTCCGATATCACGAAAAAGCGATGAAAAATCGTGCTCTCCTGATGTCGGCCAGTTCGGAAAAATCGTTTTGCAATTGGCTCATGTATCCTCGTCCAAGGCTCGTGAAGCAACAGAATCAAAGGCTGGGCGGATATGGCGACAGCGGATGCACCACGCTTCCGCGCCGACTACGATCAATAAACGCGATTGCGGGGATTGCAGGCGGGCGGCCAGTATGCTTGCGTCGTTACATGGATCTAGTATGTGACTCATACAGTGCCTTCCAAGCGCATAATTTCCTTGATTTCATCTATGCAGCGTAATTGCGTCTCTGCTGGGGCGCGGACAGAGATAATGAACAAAGAATCAATGGTTTGAAGATGTTGAGAAGCAACGCCACGCTCGGCTTGGCTATCCCATTTCATATTTTCAAGAATGGGCGTGACCGCAATCGGTTGACCCTTAAAATAGCGCTGTCCGGTTGACAGTGAAAGTTTGCAATTTGAAATAGCCTCTGCGTTTGGCAATACGAGCCCAAAGTCCGCATCGATCGGAGCCGTATCAAGCGTGGCGTCATATGACATGCTTGGTTCCTCCAGAGATAGCCCGGACTCGACAAGGTCAATGCCAGTAACAACTTCCCAAACCCAGCCTGCATAGCGAGCCGTTGCCGGATTGGCCAGATGTTTAACAACGAATGGCAAATGGATGGGATCTCCATGGTGGAGGACAAAATGCAGTGCACTTCGCACAGCCATTGACTCCAGCATCGCGTTCAGGTCCCTTGTTCCTGGTTTAATCATCCAGGCGAGGTGTTGTATCCAACGGGAGAGGCGGCGTCTGGCCTGTTTACTATGCCATCCAGTGGCCGTTGATGACAGTAAAATTTGGCTGCGGATGCTTTGTTCTAAAGTTTCAACACCCAAAATAATGAGATCTTCATTCGACCTCTTACCATGATGCACTTGATCCGTGCGCAACTGAGCCAGCCGTGCTATCGAAATTGCTGCTTGACTGCGTACGGCAAGGTCGTTGTCACTTAACGCGTCGATCAGTAGATCTTTAATTTCCTCGTCCTCGTCCTCTAAAGCGGCAAGCCGACAGGCAGCTGCGCGAACATGACGGTCTGAATCTCTTAATAGCTCATGCAGGGGCGTTTGTAGCCAGAGGGCGCTGTCAGACGACAATGGGGCAGTAACCAGACAGGTATTGATCAGGTACAAGGCGCGCAGGGCGACTACGAACCTGACTGAACTGCTTCCTGATGCCGTCCAATTTCGAATGACACGTTCCGCCACTTCCGACGGTATCCATGCCAGCGCACTGATAGCACCGCGAAGCAATTCATCCGGCTGTTCTTCAAGCTTCGACGCTAGTGCATCTAACGGCTCCGTATCCTCTGCAAGCATGGCAGCGCAACTGCACGCAAATGCTTCTCCAGGTTTCATCCAGCGCTCAAGTGCGGCCATTGCAACGGGCAATGCACCAATACCGGCCACAGAAACCCCGTCAAGATGGGCTCGCAATGTGCTGTTGAAGCGGAGAAGATCGGAAAAAGAGACGGTTGTAGACCGTTCCGATGCGTCGATTTGGGACCAATAGAATGCGCTGTCTTCAACGTGTCTACGTACCATTGCTGGAATGATTTTCCGATTTTTCTGAAGAAGCATGCTGGATCGTAAATAATATAGAAAATTAGAATTCTGGAGTCGAGCAACAAGTCAACCAAAGAAATGTTCTGCGAAAATTAGCTTTACTAGCCTTCAACAAAATCGAACGCGCTGAACAATCTACGCCATTTGGTGCCGTCATGAAGACACGCACCATATGGCCCGACCGTTAGCAAAAAACGTCCGTCTGGGCTGACATCGATGCGCCCACCATTCGTTGGGTTCGGTGCATCTTCGTCCACCTCTTTTAGAGGAACGACTTTTTTCGTCTTTTCATCAATCGCAAATATCCCTTGTTGGGAACCGAGATATAGTCGATTATTGAACCAGAAAGCATCAACGGGATGAAAGCCGGCGGTTAAATTCGCGTCCGCAATTTTTTTCCACTGGTCAGTGCGACCTGCCCAAACGCTTCCGTTGAGTTCAGTTATATATACAATTCCATTTCCTGCGCAACAAACCGTTTCTAAGCTTGCATTTGTTGGAATTGGGCAGTTATGCCACTTCTTGCCATCAAAACGCCATACGTCCCCGTCGCCGCCAACGGCATACATGTCATTCTTTGCAAACGCACTCATGTCATTGAAGCCGATGGAACTGTCATAATCGGATGATGACGGTATCTCGGCCGGCATGGGAACACCTGCGCCTTCTGCACCAAGTTCTATCCATTGATCTACGCCGATTCGACGGTAAATTCTACGAAAATCTCCTAGTGCATATACTTGCCCGGCAGCGCGTACGACCTTGTGGATGACGCCCACCATTCCGTTATAGGTAGACATGTCAAGCACCCTATCAATTGCTCGCTCATCACCCATGCGCTCCGAATCGATTGAGTAGACTTTGCTACCAGTGTCCACCGCAACGTACCCTCTTGAATGTTCACTAGACGCTATCGTCGTTTTGCTAAAGCCGTTGGTCTCGGAACCGTTAAATCGCGACTCAATGGGATTGTCGATTTTCATTGCAATGAAGCGCGTCATTGGGGCAGAGTCATCATCATCATCGCCATCTTTTTCTTCAACTAAAACAAAGCCGAATCCGTGTTCGCTTAAAATTGCGCAGTCATAAAACGTATATCCTGAGATGTATGTATCCCATGTCGATTCATCAAATATTTTTTCCATTTAATTCTCACTTCTTTTTCGGTTTAATTGGATTCGTGATGTCGAGCGGTTTGCTCTCTGGGACGGGCAAATCCGGTCCGCCTCCACCCCGGCCCGAGTGAGGTGTTACCATGGCATCATCGGGAAATACGCCACAGTCTTTGTCCTTTTTGTAGTATCCCGCCAATCTATCGTCTAGTTGGTCTGCAAGGCAGTGTTTGTCACATCCGAACATTTTTGCCAGCATACTTGTGATTTTGTCCCTCGCATCAATATAGCGCATATTGGGAGAATGTCTGAATTTCTTTATTATTGTCTCAGTGCCCGCATGAGCAAACCCATGACTGCCGTTTGCATCCCTATTTGCAGTTCCTTCCAAGCAAATAGTTAATGCCTCATTTTCCTTGTATGTATCCCAGCATTTACGAAGTCCTTGGCTTTTCATTGCTGTGACGGTTCTTTTCTTGTTTCCCTCGCCCACCGTTTCTGTTACCGGAGCGAATGTATCAAACATTGCATTTGGGATGACATGATGGCCGGTTTGACCTGGGCAGCATCCTTTTCCGTTCTCTGTGTCGCTAACCTTTTCATATGGAACCAAACGGCATTTTCTCGCTTTGATGCAAGGATTGGATTCAGCAACCGCAGCCATTAGCGTTGCCATCGCATCTTCTATCGGCCCGGGCTTTTTCAATAGCATTTTTTCCGACGCGATTGCTGGCGTTTTTTCATTTCCGTATGTAAGTAGATCAGTAACCAGACCAGAGATGTTTGTACTTACAGTCGCTTTAAACTCCGCGGTATTGAACTCTTCCTTCCCTTTTTTTCCTCGCTTCGAGCCAGGTTTTCTCCAAAGACCAGAGCAGTGATCAGCTATCCATCGATTTTTATCGTTGAGTTTAAATTTACTATCTTCTTTAACCTTGGCATCGAGATCGCTTAAAGCGGGAAATTGTACTTTTTCCGGAGAATTGTTTTGTGGCTGATCAACCTTCGTACAGTTGTCTTCCACACGTTGAGCGTCCGCCTTGCAGTTGGTGCCAAGATTTGCATTGTGAAAATATGGAAACGCAACCGTGTTTGATGTAGTGGGACCTGTTGATAAAGAGCCTGAAGCAACACTTGAGCTTGCAACCGGAATGGTAATCTGTGACGCGCTTTCGTTTGCACGCTTACGATTGCTGCTGCGTGTACTTGCTGTTGCCATTTGTTTTATCCGTGGTTATGAGTCATCGAATCGATATGTCGGCATACGTTCAAACCCTCGAATTTTACATTGGATGACCATCCAGTAAAATACGATTTTCCTTCGATAACACCGGATCTGATGCCTTTCTTAAATAGTTTTGTTGCCGGCAGATTTCCCACGCTGGTGGAAAAATATGAAGCATTTTTTAATGCTACTGGCGTTCCACAAATGAATACTGTCGAACTTCCATTTTTCAGATGTTTAGCATATGAAAAATTGGGGTACGGAACTAGTAATTTCCCCGTCGGAGGACTCCAGCACAGATCGGGGAACGCTCGAGATTTCCCTGCTGCAGCTTTGGAGGAAATTTGATTGTCGTTTGCATAAACTCTCGTATTCATTAAGTGCCGCTCCTAGACGTGGCTTCGTTTCACGATGACTGCGCTGCGCAGCCCATTAGCGTTCGCTAAATTTAATAATCCGAATTCGCCGAGCTCCTTGGAATTCTGGAATAATTTATAAATATACGCCAGCATTGCCGGGCCAGTTGCGGCGCCCACTTCGCCTAAGCAGTCGGCAATTGTCAGGAGGCGTAGCATCGCGCCTCCCGTTGGTGTTAGACGAGTAATTGCATTCGATGCCTCTCGCGCAAAAAAAGATTCGCCATTTTGATCGGTAATTCTGAAGTCGAGTGCATTAAAATCGAGTTGGCTCATCTTCACTGCTGATCGAATGGCTTGCGTTAGCCCTTGCGATTTGGTCGGCACACTTCCATCGACGCGGCCAGGTTCGTCCCCGGTGCCAAAACCGATGATCTGCAATTGATTGCTTTGCTGTGCGCCAAGGCTGTTGGGTTGGATATCAACCTCAACTCGCTGCAACAGGACTGCAGCGGCAGCCTCCCCCGGAATGAAACCGTCTGAATTGCCCCTCACCTGCAAGCGCCCTGCCTGAAGATAGGCGTTTATAGTGGTAGCGTTCAGAAACGTATCGGCGCCAACCAGTAATACCTGTTCACAGTCCTGTAACGCCAGAAGTGCTGTCGCCTGTTTCAGCGCATTCGACAGCCCCGCTCGGCCCAACGGCATCACGCCTGAGCGCGGGTGAAATTGCAACTCGAGTTGATCCACCGCTTGGCTGAAAACGCTCGCGTACCAATCGCCGTCATTGCCGCTGCGTTCAGGCTCAGGCGCTAACCAGACGAGCGGAACCTTGCTGAATTCCACGTCCTCGACCGAACTAAGGCAATCTGCAATAGCCATCGCAATCCAGCGGGCCAGCCTCCCTTGCCCCCAAACATTGTCGTCATCCAAACGCGCGACAAGTACCCGTTCATGGTTCGCGGTCTTAAAATCGCTGTGTTGAAAGTGATCCATATTTGCGCGCATCGCGCAAACAGCCGCATCGAGATTGTATCCAACAGCGCAACAAAGTCCAGCGGCGCGAATTGCCAACGTCATTGCTGCAGGCGTCTGAGCTGGTCCCGCGCCAAATTTGTTCCAGAAACCGGGTTTTGTTACCGAACTCATGCCATTCCTTCAATATCATCTGGTCCGTCACCGCATCCGTGGCAGCCGTCCGCCCCCGTCTTTTTTCGCTCCCACCACGCCGGGTCGACGGGACCGACTGCCAGCACCGAAAATTCCTGTATGCGACGGCGGATCGGAACGCTCGTTCGCCAGATTGCCGAGAAACTGCCTTTTTCGGTTTCGAAAAACAAGGTGTCGACCGCAGGCGCCAGCATCTCGCTGCTGTAGTCGGTTCGTAGAATCCTCACTTGCAGGTCGTCCAGGCGCGGCAGCTTGAACCGGACATCCGGACGTCCCGCCATCATGTTTCGGAGGATGACGTCCTCACCGCCCTCGGGATAAGCAATCTGTTGATCTTCCGGTGCGCACTGATAGTGTTGCTCGTCAAAATCCTCTGGAAGGAAGGGGAAAACTTCTTCCTCCCAGTGCTTGTCATAGGTTCCGACATACTGGCTTCGCGGCTCCCAGTGCCTGCCAATGGCAGACAATGCCACAGCTTTGTAATTTCCGGTCGGGCTGCTGATGTTCTCGTCGAGCGCCTGGAGAGTAGGGGCGGGTTGACCGTCGAGGTCGCCACCTGTGCGTTTTCCGCCCCAGCCGATTCCGGCTGGATTACTGAGCATCGTTTCGGTCATGATCTCGGAGTCGCTGCCCCAGCCTTTTTTGTAGGTAAGGGCACCGCCGAATGCTTGTCCAAAGTGCAAAGGCATGCACGTGAATGGCTGCGGCTTGGTGAGCGTATATATTCCCAGCACTTTGCGCCATTGACGTGGCCCGATGACTTTGAAACCTTTTTTCATTTGGCCAACCTGGCACGCCACCGTCATTTCTTGCACCTCATTGCCGTCGGGCGAGTGCGCGAGCGAATCGAACAGTACGTCGCAGCGTGGCTTGAAGCGCGCAAAATCATCGCCGTACCGCATGGCGCTCAGCCCAGGCTCGCCGTAAAACTCGTCACTTGGCGCCAGCGGCGATGCTGCTATTGGACGCGGCCGTTGGCCCGTCTCGGGAATTTTCCAACTGCCTTTCACGATGATCACAAGATGCTCCCGGCCATCAACGCCAATCGACGTGGTGAACTCCGCAAGCATGTTTTTTGATGCGACTTGAATTTCCATGTCGCCCCTAGTTGACGTGAACCGAGCCACCCAGAATGCGCTGCGTCGCGCTGGCCTGGCTGGTAATGTAGGTGCCGCGCAACTGGATGCGGCCATCCGCACTGAGGATCAGCGCAGCTTCGCCACAACGCAGTTCGATCTCGTGCTCGGCGGTGAGTACCACGCGTTCGCCGTCAAGCAGTACGTCGGCAGGGGCGGGGGCCGGCACTGCCGGCGTTGCCAGCATCAGGCCCAGAATAATCGGCTGCATCGGATCGCCGTTTTCAAACCCCAGCGCCAGCGCCTGGCCGATGTTGCTCGGATCGAGCGGGCTGATACTGCGGGCGCGGATGCGGCTCAGGCCGAACGTGGCGATGCTGACCAGCGCGCTGCCGTCTGGCGAAATACCGTCGAACGTGCCCACCGCAATGCCATCCGCGCGCGCAGGGCGCTGCGGCGTTTGTACGATTACGTCGTGCAACAGTCCATCTGGCTGCGCTGATTCGGTGACCGGCAGACTGCTGCCGGATTCTGTCGCTTGCTTCATCAGTTCTCCAGAATTTTCTTGCCGTTCAGCGTGATGTTGCCATCAGCCTTGAACACCTGCTCGTCGCTGGTGCCGACGCTGAACGTGTGGCCGTTAAAGATAATCGTTCCATCGGACTTCATGAGCAATTTCGCCTTGCCCACCGTGATCGACAATTCGTCGCCAGCAACAATCGCAATGGAATTTTCAACCTGGGTAATCTGGCTCTTGCCGACAATCGTCGCCATGCTCATTCCCACGTTCAGGTCGTACCCGAGCCCGACGTTATCCATGCGCGCCATGCCGACGTTCTGGACCGATGCCAGGCCGATCGTTTCCGTCTTCATCATGGCAACATCGATGGTCCAGGCGCCGCCGATGCTGTCGGTCTCGTTCTGCACCACCGTCTTGGTCCGGTTCGCCCCAATCGTGATGGTCTCGTTGATCCCCACATCTTCGGTGCGGTTGTCGCCGATGCTGATGGTCTCGTCGTGATCGACCCGCTCCTTGCGGTTGTTGTGGATGGTAATCGTTTCATCGCGGTCCACCGTCTCCGTGCGGTCGCGCTTGACGAGGGTGGTCTCGTCGCGGTCGATCGTCTTGCGGCGATCATTGCCAACCCACTTGTCCTCGTCGTGCTCGACCTCGGTCAACTGGTCCTTCTCGGCATGCAGCCACAACTGTTCCTGGCCCTTTTTATCCTCGAAGCGCAGCGCATTGGCGGTGTTGTAGTTGCCTTTCGGCGTGGAACGCGTCAGCACGCCGCTCTGGGTCTTGTTCTCCGGCAGGGTCCACGGCACCATGGTGTCTTCATTCGGCACCATGCCGGTCACCAAGGGCCGGTCCGGGTTGCCGTCCATGAACTGGACGATCACTTCCGAGCCGATGCGCGGAATCGCCGTCACGCCGAAGTTGGCGCCCGACCACGAGGTGGCCACGCGGATCCACGCCGAGCTTTTCTCGTCGTACTCACCGATGCGGTCCCAGTGGAACTGCACGCGCACGCGGCCGTATTTGTCGGTGTGAATCTCTTCGCCTTTCGGGCCCACCACCAGCGCCGTCTGCAGCCCGTAAATCTTGGGCTCGATGCTGTTGTAGCCGCGCCCCGGACGCCATGGAATCTGCTTGCGGATGCAGGACACGCGGTTTTCGTAGTACGAGGGCGTTTCCACATTCACCTGGTAATTGTTGCTGGCCGTGTGGCGCA